>CAZGMU010000200.1:0-8738 GCA_964526975.1 uncultured Planctomycetaceae bacterium | reverse complement strand
GCGGCCGAGGTGATCGAGCTGGGCGACGCCAATGTATCGAACATCATGACACCGCGGACCGATATCCACATGGTTCAGCTTCATCTTCCTTGGGAGGAGGTGGTCGAGAGCATCATCGAGTCGGGCCACACGCGGGTTCCCGTCTACGATAAATCGCGTGACGACGTCGCCGGGATTATCTACAGCAAAGACCTGCTGCCGGAGTTGGCGAAGTCGCCGGACGAATCGCGGAAACCAATTTCAGAACTATTGCGCAAACCTCTCTTCGTGCCTGAAACCAAACCGGTCGATGATCTGCTCAAGGTGTTTCTGAAGAGCCGTACGCATGTTGCCGTGGTGCTCGACGAATTTGGCGGCGTCTCGGGGCTCGTTTCCATTGAAGACGTGTTGGAAGAAATCGTCGGCGAAATCGACGACGAGTACGATCAAAAGGCGGAAGAGTCGATTCGTAGAATCGACGAAGATTCATGCGAAGCCCTGGGCCGCACGCACATCCACGAAATCAATGAAATGATGGGCTTCAATCTGCCCGAAACCGCCGATTTCGACACGATTGGGGGTTTCGTGTTCGCGGAATTTGGGCGAGTTCCCACTGCCGGCGAAACGATCACCTGGCAAAATGCGGTGAGAGTAACCGTGCTCGATGCAGCCCGTCGCCGCGTGAACCGAGTCCGGCTGGAACGCGTTCGCGAAGAAATGCTGGAAGCAGTGTGAGATGTCGGCTGTCGGCCCTCGGCTGTCAGCTATCGGCCAGCGGGGCGAGCTAGCAGATGGCAATGCAATTGGGAAAGTTGCACGTTTTTGAACCGCGGGCTACCGCCTCGCGGCTACAGGTTTTCTGGTCTGGCTCAGAGCTGAGAGCCGCCAGCCCCCGCCACGCTGCTCTTGGCGCTCTTCAGCAACCCGCGTATTCTCCCGCCCTCGTCGTTCTGGGCACCTGTATGCGCTCGTGTTCTTCTCTCCATGCCTAAAGACTTTTTGATGCCGAGACTTGGCTCTCCCCATGCCCGCGCCTGGATATTGGCGTGCGCATGTCTGGCTGCGTGGACGCTTGGCGTCGGCTCTGCCCGAACAGCCAGTGCTCTTTGGCCGTTCAGTTCAGAGGAGGCGCCAGTCGGCTCGGCCCAATGGTGGAAAAAACACAAAAACTTCGATGCCGAATTCGAGGTAGGCAAAGGCTACAAAGTGCCAGGCGTCGATGGTTACTTCGATGGCGATGGCCGGCCGATACAAGGGCCTGTTGCTCGCGAACGTGTCATCGAAGCGGGCGAAAAGTCGGATGAAGTCGGCCTCATTCCCGGCCTCGATCCTCAGGTGCAATACGGCAAGCTCAAAAACGCCGTCGGCCTGGGTCCGAACGAGCAAGTCGCCCGGCAAGATTATCTCGAAGGTTACAAGCTCTTCAACGAGAAGAAATACAAAGCAGCCGCTGAGAAGTTTAAAGCGGCCGTCGATCGTGGCCCCAATTCGCCGATCGAGCAAGACGCGATGTTCATGATCGCCGAAAGCTATTTCTACGACGATCGCTACATTCCCGCCCGCGACGCCTACGATGCGCTAGTGAAAAAGCACACCAATACGCGCTACATGGACAAGGTCATTGAGCACGAATGGCAAATTGCGCGTTACTGGGAGCAGTACGAGCAAACCCATCCCGATTGGCCCGCCACTCCCAACGGCTACGACAAGTCGCGACCTTGGTTTGACACGATCGGCCATGCGATCAAGACTTACGAAAACATCCGCCTGAACGACCCGACGGGACCGCGCGCCGACGATGCGATCATGGCGACCGCCAACATCTACTTCTCTCGCGGCCGCTACGACGACGCAGACTACAACTACTCGCTGCTCCGCAAAGAATACCCGCGTAGCGAATTGCAGTATGAAGCTCACCTCTTAGGTCTGGAGGCTAAGCTGCGAAAGTACCAGGGCGAAAATTACGACGGTACGCCGCTCGAAGAAGCCAAGGTTCTCGTGAAGAATCTGAAAACTCAGTTTGCCAGTAAGTTGCCGCCCGAGGAGAAGAAACGCCTGGCCGATAAGGAAGCCTGGGTCAATCGCGAAGTTGCTTCTCGCGATTACCGCATGGCCGGTTACTACGATCGTAAAAAAGACTACGGCGCTGCCAAACATTACTACACCGCCGTCGTCGAGAAGTTTCCCGACACGGAGCTGGGCGCGAAGTCCAAAGAGCGCATCGCCGAACTCAAGGGTGAGCCAGACAACCCAACCAAGCCGCTCGGGTTTATCGTCGATCGACTACCTGAAAATCGCGAGCGCACCCGCGTCGCCCGTATTCCGGAACTGCAAAAAGGCGGCTCACTCTACAACGGCGGCACACGCTACGCCCAGCAACCTAGCCCCGCCACGCAAGAAACACAAACCGCGTCGCAACCCTCGTCTCAGACGACAACCAAATAACTTTTCATTTCGATTTTCTTTCATTGAAAAGTCTCTCGCAAAGGCGCTAAGGCGCAAAGTGTCTGCCGGATGAGCAAATTTCCTGCATCGTCGAAATCGCACGACCAAGCGCAAGCTCTCTGCGCCTCTGCGCCTCTGCGTGAGATTCTTTTAGGACACTGCCAACTAATACTTTGGTGCGCTGCCTTCAGCGCCTCTGTCACGATTTCTGCTGGCTGCATCGGCTACCATGTCGGAACCGGCTCTCTCTACGCGGCCGATGTCGCCACTGTCTACGTGCCGATGATCGAGTCCGACAGCTATCGCCGCGACCTAGGCGAACGACTCACAGAAGCGGTCGTCAAGGAAATCGAGCTTAAAACACCGTACAAAGTTGTCAGCACGCCCGATGCCGATAGTATTCTGTCGGTCCATTTGTTCAACGATTCGAGGAAACGAATCATTCAGAATGGCTTCAGCGATCCGCGAGTTTCCGAGACCGAGCTGCGAGCCGAAGTGAATTGGCTCAATCGCCGCCGTCTGCCCATGGCGCCGGTGCAGATGATTCCCATTCCCGGCGAGCTGCTGGCTATCAACCAGACCAGCAATCTCATTCCCGAAGCGGGCCAATCCGTCGCCACTTCCCAGCAGCAGGCCATTCAACGCCTCGCTCAGCAGATCGTCGGCACCATGGAAGCCCCTTGGTAAGGACCTTATTGATGCGATACTTGACTCTCATCTCCGCGTTGTGCTTTTCGGTCGGCTCGCCTCTTCTTGCCGAGCAGCCAGCGAGCGACCTCGATAAATTGCAAGGTGAATGGCAGGCCACAGAGTTCATCGGTTGCGGTCATGCGTTTCCTCAGCAGGTAGTCGACCATCTGAAGGTTTCCATCAAAGGCGGCCGTCTCTCCTACACACTCCCCAGGTTTGATGATCCAACCAAGCCGTCGAATGTCAAAGTAGACGCTGAAATCGTCGTCGGCCCCGGCACTCCGCAAACGATCGATGTCCGAATGCTGCAAGGTCGCACGAAGAGCGACCCAGCCCGAGGAGTCTATGAACTGCGCGGCGATACGCTCCGCATTTGCCTCTCCAGCGGCGAGCCGGGCGCGGGCAGCGAACGTGTTACTTCCCTTGGCCCTTCGCGAGCCTCGAGGGCCACGCAAATGACGCTTAGGCGCTGCCCCGATGCCAACCAGTCCAACAAGATTGCCGGCAGCCAGCTAGCCAGATAGTCTGGAGCTATGGAGAAGGCCGTAGCGAGCACACAACCTGGCAGCCGCGCGACTCACTGGCAGCTTCGCACGCGCGTGCTTATGTTTCCCCGCCGGCCGCTCCTGATGGGCATCATTAATGTGACGCCCGATAGCTTCTCAGATGGCGGGCGATTTCTCAACGAACGTGCGGCCGTCGAACAGGGCCTTCAACTCGCGGCCGACGGTGCCGATCTACTCGACATCGGCGGCGAAAGCACGCGCCCCTATGCCCTCCCCGTCGACGCAGGCGAAGAATTGCGACGCGTTCTCCCTGTCGTCGAACAACTCGTAAGCCAACTGCAGATTCCCATCTCGATCGATACCAGCAAAGTCCTGATCGCCCGTCAGGCGGTCAACGCCGGCGCCGAGATTATCAACGACATTACTGGCCTTCAGGGCGACCCCGAGATGATCGATCTGGCACTCGAAACCGGCGCCGGGGTGTGCGCGATGCACATGCAAGGCACGCCGCAAACGATGCAAGATAACCCGGCCTACTCCGATGTTGTCGGCGAAATCCACGAATACCTGCGCCAGCGTCGCGATGCCCTATTGTCGGCTGGTATTCTTGCCAACCGAATCTGCCTCGATCCTGGCATCGGCTTCGGCAAAACACACGAGCATAACATCACGCTCATGCGCAACTGCCACCAATTCCACGACCTGGGCTGCCCGCTGCTCGTCGGCCACTCGCGCAAAGGCTTCCTCGGCAAGCTCATCGGCGATAAAGAAGCCGACCGAACCTACGCCACCGTGGGCGCGTCACTAGCATTAGCTGTCCAGGGCGTCCAAATCCTGCGTGTCCACGATGTTCGCTCTACCCGCGAAGCACTCGTTGCGTTTGAGGCAACAGGTGGATACACATGAAAATAGAACCAACGAATCTGCGTGAGCTAATTGAAGAAGGAATTTCTAGTACAGAAATCTCTGCCAAGAAAGTATTCTCCGATCTTCGTGTCGCATTGAGAGAGCCGATGATGACGCATCCTCTTTACACCTTGTTAACGGAGTTGGAGTCAGCTTCGATCCATTTCACGATAAACCGATATCGACCCGATACGGTGCTCGTGACAATGACACTGGTGGGAGAGCGCGTAGAGATTGACGTCTTTGAGGACGGGCACATGGAGGTATCCAGGTTTCCGGGCAGTGAAGACATCGTGGGTGGCGAAGAATTGGTAACGAGACTGATTGAAGAAAACCGGGACTAGCTTTAACAATATTGCGGTGTTTGAGGCCCGTTCGGCCACTAGCCAACATTGACCCAACTCCTGATTTTGCCGATACTTAATAGGTTCTCAACTCGCTCTGATAGCGGCTCGAAGCGCTCCGTTCCATGGCCACCGCAACCGAACTCGATCTTGACCAGTACTGCACAGACGTCGCCGCTCGCGCCAAGCGTGCCTCGATGGATTTGGCGGTTGTCCCGCGCGCGGTGAAAGACAAGTGGCTCCGCCGCTCGGCCGAGCTCTTGCGTGAGAACGAAGAACGGATCACCGAAGCGAACGAGCGCGATCTGGCCGCCGCCCCTGGCTACGGCCTCACCGACGCCGCGATCGACCGCTTGCGGCTTAACGCCAAACGCATCGACGAAATCGCCGCCGGCCTCGAGCAAATCGCCGACCTTGCTGATCCCATCGGCGAAAACATCCGCACGACTGACCGTCCCAACGGCCTGCGAATCGAAAAGACACGTGTTCCGCTGGGCGTCGTGTTCTTCATCTACGAGTCGCGTCCGAATGTCACGGCCGACGCCGCCGCAATCTGCGTGAAGTCCGGCAACGCCGTCATCCTCCGCGGCGGTAAGGAAGCAATCCATTCGAGCCAGGCGATTGTGGAACTACTCGCCGAAGCCGCCGAGGAAGTTGGCCTGCCCACGGACGCCGTACAGCTTGTGAGCACAACCGATCGCGCCGCTGTTGGCAAGTTCCTCACGATGCCCGAGTGCATCGATCTCGCGATTCCACGTGGCGGTGAAGGGCTCATCCGCCGTGTGGCCGAAGAAGCCAAGATGCCCGTCATCAAGCACTTCACCGGCAACTGTCACGTTTACGTCGACGCCGCGGCCGACCTCGATATGGCCCGCGAAATTCTGCTCAATAGCAAATGCCATCGCTATGGTGTTTGCAACGCCGCCGAGTCGTTGCTCGTTCATGCCGACGTTGCCGGCGAGTTCCTACCTGCGGTTGCCAAGGAGTTTGCCGCCCGCAACGTCGAAATCCGTGGCGACGATCGCACTTGTGAGCTTGTCCCTCAAGCTAAACCGGCAAGCGATGAAGATTACGCGATTGAGTTTTTGGGACCAATTATTTCATCGCGCGTCGTCGGCTCGATCGACGAAGCGATCAACCACATCAACCGCTACGGCTCCAAGCACACCGATGCGATCGTCACGACCGACGACGCAGCCGCCCGCGAGTTCGCCGCGCGCGTCGACAGCTCGGCCGTCATGATCAACGCCAGTACCCGGTTCAACGACGGCGGCCAGTTTGGGCTCGGCGCTGAAATCGGTATCAGCACCGACAAGTTCCACGCCCGCGGCCCTTGCGGCCTCGAAGAATTAACCAGTTACAAATACATCGTCCACGGAAACGGACAAATAAGAAAATAGATGCCTGTAGGACGGACAATCTTGTCCGTCGCGAGCATTAATGATGACGGACAGGATTGTCCGTCCTACGCGATTACCCGTTGCACGGAGGCAGACATGAGCGGCGACGTTCTCAGCCAGGCCGAAGTCGAAAGTTTGCTCAGCGCGATGGATCGCCGCGAAGCAGACATCATCGCCGATGCGGCCCACAGCCGCATCAAGCATCGCGAAAAAGTCTCTCCTTACGACTTCAAACGCCCCGAGCGAGTGGGCAAGGAGCAAATGCGCTCGTTGCAAACGATGCACGAAGCGTTTGGCCGCAACTTCGGCGCGTCACTCTCTGCTCTGCTCCGTACGATTGTCGAACTTAAGCTCACGAGCGTCGACCAGCTTACTTACAGCGAGTTTGTATTCAGCCTCGAAAACCCGACTTGCTTCAATTTGATCAACGCTGCGCCGCTCGAAGGCCAGCTCATCCTCGATATCAACCTGTCACTGCTCTTTCCGATCATCGACCGGCTCCTCGGCGGCGGTAGCGATACCAGCATTGTTGTCCGCCGCCCGCTGACCGAAATCGAGCTTCGCCTCGTCTCGCGCATCACCGATCTCTTCTGCACCGAGATGAAGCATGCCTGGGCCAATGTGCTCGACCTGAACCTTGCGATCGACCGCGTCGAAAGTAACCCGCAATTGGTGCAAATCGTGCCGCCCAATGAAGTGGTCGTACTCGTCAGTTACGAACTGTCGATCGGCGACGCCCGCGGAATGATGAACTTCTGTATTCCCTTCAACGCCATCGAGCGCATTAGCACCCGCCTCTCGTCCAACAGTTGGGTCAGCTACGGCAAGAAGTCCGCGACGCCCGAAAACATGCAGCGCATCAGCGGCCAACTAAGCGAGGCCCTGGTCGAGGTCGTGGTCGATCTCGCCGAGACGAATATCTCGACGTCTGACCTGATCAGCCTCAAAGTGGGCGACATCATCGCCACGGAAAAAGACGTCGAGCGTCCGCTGATCGTCTCGATCGAAGGCCAACCTAAGTTCCACGCCAAAGCCGGCGCGTTCAAAGGCCGCAAGGCGATTCAAGTTACCGGCCTTGTCAACTCATGACGCCAGGGCCGGCTTGAGCGGCGTCGGTCGCGAGGGTCCGCTGGAGAGGGCACGGATCGCCTCGATCAGCATCAGCACCGCTAGTGCGATCAGCACCAGCCCGGCCCACGGTACCGGATCGACCGGCGCGGAGAGCTTCCCGGCAGTCGAATCGTAGAACTCCGGCAGCGTCATCTTCGCCAGCGCCCATAGGCTCATCGTGTACATCACCACCGTGGGTACGCCCGTCACCAGCCACACCAGCCGTGTCCGCCGGGTTCGCCACAGCCACACCGTCACGCCGAGCAGCGTGAGCGCCGCCAGCAATTGATTCGTGGCACCGAACAAGAACCAAAACGTCCGCCAGGCCGGAATCGGTTTCCCATCGGCATTCAGTGCGGTACGCATGACGAGCAGCATCGGTACGCCAGCCGTCAAGGCAACGCCGAGCCAGCGGCCGACCCAGTTGTGCAGGCCTAGTAGCTCTTGGACGATATAACGCCCCAGCCGTGTGCAGACATCAAGCGTGTCGTACACAAACGTCGTAAACGCCATGAGTCCAAACGCCACGGCAAAGCCGCGCGGCACGTGCAGCACGCTTAGGTACGTCGCCAACCCGCCGGCATAAATCTGATTCGGCCCCTGCTTCAGCAGCGGGCTGCCAGGCGCGAGCATCATCACGCAGGCCAGCGCAAATGTCGCCACCATCGCTTCGAGCAGCATCGCGCCATAACCGATCGGTTTGGCATCTGTCTCGAGCCGAAGTTGTTTCGAAGTGGTTCCCGACGCAATGATCGAGTGAAAACCTGAGCAGGCCCCGCACGCAATTGTGATGAACAGAAACGGAATGAATGTCTCCTTATTTGGTCCGATGGCATCCCATCCTTTGAATGCGTCGTACTTGATCCCGAAGTTACCGAACAGCACGCCGATCGCCCCCACTGCGAGCGCGACATAGAGAAACACACCACCCAAATGCCCGCGCGGCTGCAAGAGCATCCACACCGGCACCACTCCCGCCACCATGCAGTACAGGAGCAGCAGCACGTCCCAAATCTTCTGCGCGATATGGTCGGCCTCCGCCAAAGACAAATTCGGCCGATAGTGCTGCACAATCAGCCCAAGATCAAGCGGAATGTACTGCCCGATCCAAATCACCACGCCGACCAGCGGCACAAAAATAATCGTCGCCCAGTTGAGCGACAACTTTGTGTACCGCAGCAGCAAGCCCATGATGATCGGCAGCAACAAGTAGAGCAGCGACGACGTGGCAATCGCGCCACCTGTCACCGGCCCACTCTCGGCAACCGTCTCAGCCGTCACGGCGGACAGATCAACTGATGCAGTCTTGCCTAATCGTAACGCCTCGGGCCCGCCAACGAATGCCGATGCTGTCACAT
>CAZGMU010000199.1:7381-8742 GCA_964526975.1 uncultured Planctomycetaceae bacterium | reverse complement strand
GCTCTACCTAGGGCGTAGCCGAGCAGTTTTCGACAGAACTGGCGTAAAAAAGCATCGCGGCGTTTGGTCAGCAAGTAGTTTCGCAGGCCGTCGAGGCCGTCGAACTCGGTACCGTCCATCGTCTTGACGTGGGTTTCGACCGGGCGATCGCCCAGATCTTTATCGCGATGACGGCCAATCGCGTCGAACGCTTCGAGCGAGAAGCCATACGGATCGATTCGCACATGGCAGACCGAACACTTGGGATCATTCGTATGCTTTTCGACCAGTTGACGGACGGTCAGGCCTTCGGTGGCTGCTTCGTCGTCGGGCAGCGGAGGGACGCCCTTGGGCGGCTTCGGCAGACGTTCGCCAAGGAGAACTTCGCTAATCCAGATGCCGCGCAGGATTGGGCTGGTACGCGATGCGCCAGATTGTTTGGCAAGCGTGGCTGCCTGAGTTAGAACTCCGCCGCGCGAGTACTTCTTGACGCCATCGACCCGTCGCCATTCAGCGCCCGTAATGCCGGGAATGCCGTAGTGGTTGGCGAGCGGTTCGTTGAGGAATGTATAGTCGGCATCGAGAATATTCAGTACCGAGCCATTGTGTTGAAATAGATCGGTGAAGAACTGAATCGATTCCTCGGCCATTGCGCCGCGGAGGCCGACGAATGTGGGGAAATGCTGATCGCTCTTTTCATCGAGGCGCTCGAAGCCATCGATTTGCAGCCAGTGGCAGGCAAACTCGTTGGCTAGTCGGCGAGTTTTTGCGTCGCGCAAGAGGCGGCGGGCTTGCGCGGCGAGGACGCTGGGGTCGCGCAACCGGCCAGCGGCGGCTACCTGTCGCAATTCATCATCTGGCGCGGAGGACCAGAGGAAGTAGCTCAACCGATTCGCAAGTTCCCAATCGGAAACGGGGCCTTGGGCCTCGCCAGGAGCTGGCTGTTCGATGCGGTACAAGAACGCTGGTCCGGTGAGCACACGAGCCAGCGTCAGCCGGAACGCTTCCTCGTGTGGCAGCTCTTCTTTGCGCAGATTGGCGTAGAGCAGGCGGAGGCCTTGGGATTCATCATCCGTTAGTGGACGGCGGTAGGCTCGTCCAGCAAAATCCACGAGGGCGTCGACTTGTTTCGGCTCACAATCGACCAGGAGCTTGCGGAACGCTTCCGCTCGATCTTTAATCGGCTGTTTGAGCGGCTCGAATACTTTAGGGTCGGCATCTTGGGTGGCAAACTCCAGAAGCTGGGCGAATGCGTCGACCGAAGTGAGCGCGTCGCGACTGACGAAGTGAAGCTCATTCCACATCTCGTCGAGTTGCTGGCGCTGAGCGTCATCAAGCATTAGTCGCACCAGGTGATCGTCTTCTCGGTAGAACAAGGTGAC
>CAZGMU010000199.1:0-7371 GCA_964526975.1 uncultured Planctomycetaceae bacterium | reverse complement strand
TTCGTCGACGGGGACGATCTTCGTATAGCAGAGCGCGGGCGGGAGTAGTTGGCGGAATTCTTCGATGTCGGACTGAATGCTCTTTTGTGCTTGGCTGCCCTCCGCGACAAGCAGTGGAGCTGTGTTCGTAACCTCCGGATCGCCACTCGACCAGGGACCGCTTCGTGCGCCCGTTTTGGCGTCGCCACGTTGCAAACCGGTCGTAAGAGCCGGTTTTCCTGGCGCGATCGACACTTGCACGGAGCCCTCCGTCCCGGTTTCTTTATCAAGCATGGCCGTCGTTGCTAGTTCACAATCGGCGGCTAATTCGGCAGGGAGACGAATCTCGGTTGCAGATGGCGCTTGGACACACAAGTCCGCCGCATCGATTTTGCGCCCGCTTGGATGATGCCCGAAAAGCGCGGGATCGGGGCCAATCGTGGTGTCAGCGGAATCGGACTTCGCCGCTGAGTCTTTCGCGGCGGCCGCGGTGTCGAGTCCACCCAGCAATGGTCCTCGCAGAGAAGCGATCTGGCGATAGAAGGCCGTGTTGGGGGTGCCTTTCGTGGTCGGTGGAGGACCGGTGAGTAGCTTTTGCACATCGAGCGCGAGTGCCTCGCGCTCTTGGCCGGTCTTAGCTGCTAGCCACTTTGCCAGAATGGAACCGGCGGGAATGACCGGAGCCATGATGCTTTTGCCTTCCGGCTCGGTGTAGAAATGCCAGGTGTTGGCATTGCCGAGCCGATCGGCGTGTGGGTTGCCAGCCAGCACGTCGCTCGATACATCGGCTGCCAGGTTCCATTTCTTCTTCGTTGCATCCTTACCGCTGGCAATCTCCAAATCGACCGCGGTTAGGTCGCATGAGTGGTCACCCAGCGGGCCAATGGAAAGTGACACAAGATCACCAACACGAATCGTGACGTTGTCGAGCGGGCCGAATTTCATTTCGTTCGGGCCGTGTGCCTCGCCGCTGGCAAGTTGCTGCCGCGTATTGCCGCGCCGCACGCTGAGTGACCACGATACACCATTGCCACACGCGGCATGTGCATGTGTCACCGATCCCACGATGCGAATGGTTCCCGCGATCGAGCTCTGCCAACCGACGACTGCGCGCAAAGTGGGCGATGGATGGAGGGCTACGCTGTGTGGCTTTACGGTGCCGGGGATTTGCAGGAGCTCGTTCGAGGAATTCGCAACCAGCAAGGGAGTGTCGTTCGTGCCCCAGCCAGCCACAAAATCGGAGCCGCCGATCTTGGTGAGCTTGTTGGTGAAATGGTCCTTAATTTCGGCGGCATTGCCCGCCCCGAAACCGAGGTAATCGAGCCACGCGCGGAGATCGGTCTCTTGCAGACCATGTTTGCTGGCAAACTCGGCGACGTTTGGCGCTTTTTCGGCGGAGGAAAACTCGTCGGCCGCGTTCAGATATTTGGCGGCGCTGGCAAAGAGTTGGGTTCGATGGGCAATCAGTTTTGAGGCGACAGTGCGAATGTCGCTCAGCAACAAATCAGGGCGACCCGCCGCGACGAGCCGCGGTTGCTTCCAAACGACAAAATCGTGTTCGTTGCCATTGCCGGCATCCGCGGCGACGAGCGAAAGGATGACTTCGTCGCCTGTCGGTTCGGGAAGCTTGAACTTGAAGTCTTGTTTAGTGACTAGCGGGTTGACCGGCTCCATCCAGCGCTTGGGGCCGTTCTCGCGGCCAATCAGGCCCACGCTGGAAAAATTCCAGAGCGCCTTTTGCCAGCCCGCGATATGGGCTACCAAAATCGGTGTGTCTTCCGGTTTTGCTTTCAACCATTCTTTGCGAAAGTCATCGAGCAGCAGCGAGGGCTTCTTGCTGGTCAGGCCGTTCCAGAGGATTCCAAAGTATTTGGCGTTCAGTTTGTGGTCTTGCGCCGCTGTTTCGATCGTTTTCTTTCCAGCGAGAATAACATCGCGTTCGACGAGTGTTGCCGATAGATATTTTTCGATGGGCAGTTGGCCACCTTGATTGGTGTCGAACACGACGCCCTGCAAATTTACTTTGCTGCCGCCGCCGGAATCGGTGAACTGGCTGTAGAAACCGCGAATTTTGGCGAGCGTGTCGTCCGTCCAATCGCGGCTGGTTGTGTGAGGCGAGAAGCGAAAGCCGGTGGGCAGCAGAACGGCATGGTTGGCGATTTCCTTGGCCGCGTCGAAATACTTCGTCACGAGCGCTGGCGACATTACCAGGGCATTGCCCGTGTTGGTGAAGCCTTCGCCCGCGGCGCCGTCGGCGGGGAACTCGCGAGCCGGGTCGAGCGATTCGATGCCCGTCAAATCGCGCAGCGTGTAGGTGTATTCGGCGTTGCTTAATCGACGAATGACGACGCGGCCGGGATCGCCCGCATGTTTTCGCGCATCGAGCGCTAGGTTTTCCGTCACCCATTTCTTTAATTGCTCTCGTTCGGCCAGTGTTGGTTGCTCGGCGTCTTGCGGTGGCATGAGACCATTGCCAAGCATCTCGGAGACTTTCTGCCAGACCTTGGAGTGCCCGGCGACATCGTCCCAGTTTTCCATCATGCTGAGATTGATATCGCCTTCGACCGTGCCGGCGCTGCCGTGACAGTCGTAGCAATAGCGCTCCATCAACGGACGGATTTCGGCCGTATAGGAAGCATTCAATTTGGCGGTAGTTGATTCATCGGCAAACAAGCTGATTCGTGGTCCAGCGAGCACGCATGCAAATGCCAGGGCCCATAGAATCGTCCGCAAGATGCAATTTGACAGCGTTCCGTTTTTCACAGCGGTCGCTCGGCGGGAGAGGTAGAAGGCGGGGGCGTGTTAACCGGCGGATGTTTCTTCCGCGGTCAATTCGCTTAAAGGGGAGGTTCTTAGATTATCGGCGAAATGATCGGATTCGGCAGCTGTTGCGTTGTCGCCCTGGGGATTGGCGGTTCGGCATCGACTGCCGCCTGTTTTCTAGCAAAGTCGCAGCTATTTGAGGCCGTTTGGGAATTCAAATGTAGGGTGGCACGCCCTGAGTCTTCAAAGGGCATGGAACCGTGCAGTTCGGCGAACCACGCCCTTCCCAAAGCGTCAGGGCGTGCCACCCTACGCCGCTCACCCTTTTCCGAATCAAACCATTCGTGGAAACTTGGTTCCACGGTTGGCTTGTACGATGGATAATCTCACGCAGAGGCGCTAAGGCGCAAAGACAAGAATGAATGGAACCACTAAGGCACGAAGGACACGAAGAATTTGGGAAGTGGCTGTAAAGAAGATCTGCTCATTCTCTTTCCTCTTCGTGATCTTCGTGTACTTCGTAGTTCCATTCCTTACTCTGCGCCTTAGCGCCTCTGCGTGAGTCTCTTTCGAAAAAGGTTAACGGCGTAGCGTGCGCCCCGGAATTCCCGGACACTCTCCGCTATTTCCACGTTAATTACTGGGTGCCGAGCGGAATACAACTGGCTAGAATACGCGAGGAAGAGCCGAAGGGGACTTCACCACGGAAGATAGATATCCGATGCGAACGATCTACAAGGTATTGCCACTTTTGCTTTTGGTTGCGTTAGCGTCGGTTGTCTTTGCCGAAGGCACACTCAATGCGATCTCGACGAAAGAGAAGGACGAGGGATGGCAACTTCTATTCGACGGCCGGACGACGAAGGGCTGGATGTCGATCAAAGGCGAGCGATTGCCGGAACGACATGTGCAGTCGGGCAGCCTGAATCCGCATCCGTGCGACTACATGCTGGTGTACGAGTCACCGCTGGAAAATTATGTGCTGTCGCTCGACTTCAAGATTTCGCCGCATTGCAACAGCGGGATTTTCGTTCGCACGATGCCATTGACTCGCCAGAGTGGTCGAGATGTCGGCTACAACGGAATCGAGATCGCGATCGACGATACCAAGACGGCCGACTATCACGATACCGGCGCGTTCTACGACCTCGTGAAGCCGAAGAAGAACGCGATGCGACCTGTCGGCGAGTGGAACCAGATGGTTATTACGAGCGATCGTAATTGGGTGTCGGTCGTGCTGAATGGCGAGGCGGTTTCGCAGATCGATTTGGATGAATGGGCGGACCCGAATAAGCGCCCGGATGGCAATCCGCAGAAGTTCGACGTGGTCTATAAGAACCATCCGCGCAAGGGGTACATCGGCTTGCAAGATCATGGCAGTGATTGCTGGTTTCGGAATATCAAGTTGAAGCGGTTGCCGTAGATTTGGATAAGGTAAGGATGGTCGTATTAGAGCAGATTATTTTTTCTGTAATTATTGGGCGTGTTGGTTGGAGATTCGGCGTTGCCGCCGACGCTAAGTTTTTGAGGTTGCTTCTAGTGCAACGGATGACTGGTTTCCTATGATGGGGCCAGTTAATCGGTGGATGGATTTTGGTTCTATCGTGTTTGGATTGAACTATGAACAATCGTTGGTTGATGCGAAGTTTTGTTCTCTTGATAGCAGTTGCGATCGTTTCCGTATGCTGGGCGGCGACCGTGCCAACGTCGCCAGGGTTTACTCATATCAAAACGGTGCAGGGCATCTCCGAATACCGGCTGGATGCCAACGGGCTGACCGTGCTGCTTCTGCCCGATCATTCGGCGCCGGCGGTGACGATGATGGTCACGTATCGTGTTGGTTCGAGGAACGAATCGTATGGCACCACCGGTGCGACGCACTTGCTCGAGCACTTGATGTTCAAAGGCACGCATGAGCACAACCGAGACTTGGGTACCGGTTACGACCAATTGTTGGAAAAGACCGGCGCAATTACCAACGCGACCACTTCGCTCGATCGCACGAACTATTTTCAAACGATTGGCTCGCAGGATTTGCCGCTGGCCATCATGCTCGAGGCGGATCGAATGCGCAACCTGCGACTGCGCGAGGATGATCGTCGACCGGAGATGACGGTCGTGCGGAACGAGTACGAGCGGGGCGAAAACAATCCGGCGCAGGCGTTGGCAAAAGAAATCTGGGCGACCGCTTTTCTGGCTCATCCTTATCATCATAGCACGATCGGCTGGCGGAGCGATTTTGAGAAGGTGCCGATCGAGAAGTTAAAAGAGTTCTACGACACGTTCTACTGGCCGAACAATGCGACCGTGACGATCATCGGCGACTTCGACCCCGCCGAGGCGCTAAAGCTGGTGAAGAAGTATTACGGCTCCATTCCCAAGTCTCCTCAGGCGATTCCATCGGTGTATACGGAGGAGCCGCCGCAAACGGGACCGCGTCGTGTGATGGTGCAGCGGCCGGGTGAGTTGGGCGAAGTTGTCATTGCCCAGAAGATTCCGCGGGCCAGAAGCGCCGATTATGCTGCGCTGCGTGTGCTCGGCATGATTCTTTCAGACGGTCGGAACAGTCGGTTCTATAAGGCACTTACTGACAAGAATCTGACGACGAACGTCGACGCTTATCCCGAGTTCAATCGCGACCCATCGTTGTTCTTTATCGATGCGGAGCTGACGCCCGGCACCAAGCATGAGGACGTGGAGAAAATCATTCTGAGTGAAATCGAACGAACTCAGAAAGATGGCGTGACAGCCGATGAAGTGGCCGCGGCGATCGCAAAGTACACAGCCAGCACGGCCTACAGCCGTGATGGTTCGATGGCGATGGCGTTTGCGCTGAATGAGTGCATCGCCGTGGGAGACTGGACGTTGTACTACGCGTTGGAAGAGGCGGTAAAGAAAGTGACGGCTGACGACGTACAGCGTGTCGCCAAGAAATATTTCAGCGAGGACCAGCGCACGACCGGTTGGTATATCCCACGCAACGAACCGCCGGCCGAGCACGCTGAAACTGCTTCGGATGAAACGGACGCGGCCGATACACGGTCTGATGAAAAGCCGGATGACGCGGCGGTTGCCGAGGCAAGCGGAGCTGCAAAAGCAGGCACCCGTTCGTCGGCGCAGGCGAAGTCCGCGGCGTCGGTCGAGCCGTCGCGGCCGGCGGTTCCCGCAGCCAAGATTGCACCGCGAATTGTGCGCTCGAAGGCGGCGGATATCGATTTGTTGATCTGCCCGACAGGCGTGAAAGACGTGGTGACGATCAATGGCACGATGCCGGCGTTCAATCCGACTACTCCGATACTCGGCGAGCTGACCGCGGAAATGCTTGAACGCGGCACCAAGAAGCACGACGCGGACACGATCGCGGCCTTGCTCGATAAGGTGGGCGCGCAGATTCAATTCAGCTACGAGACGGGCAGCATCCGCTTTGCCGCTCGTTGTTTGAAAAAGAATCGTTCGCAAGTCATTGCGCTATTGGCCGAGCAGCTTCGTGAGCCGACATTTCCGTCGGATGAGTTTGAGAAGTTGCGAACTCAGAAACTGGCCGAGGCGCAGCAGTTGCGCGAGAGCACCGATGCTCAGGCCTCGATCGCGTTTCGCCGAACGGTGTTTCCGGCAGGGCACCCGCAATACCGGATGACGGCCGACGAGCGGATCGCCGCGCTGAAAAAGATTTCGGTCGATGATATCAAAGAGTTTCACCAGAAGTATTTCGGGGCTAACTACGCGACGATGGTGGTGGTTGGCGACGTGGAGCCGGCGCCGATTCAGGCGGATGTCAAGAAATCGTTTGCCAATTGGAGCGGCGGCCAGTCGCTGCCAGCGCCGCCGGGCCCGGTGGTGATCAAGGATGCAAAAGAGCTGACAGTCAACGTGCCCGGCAAGAAAAGTGTGACCGTGATCATGGGCGAGCCGACCGGCTTGCGGTTTGCCGATCCCGACTTTCTTCCGCTCTCCGTGGGGACGAATGTGCTGGGCCGAGGCTTCACGGGGCGATTGCTCTCGACGGTGCGTGATACGGAAGGACTGACTTATGGCATCGGCGCCGACCTTGTAGGTAGTGGTAAGCTCGATCAGGCTTGGGTAATCAACGCGACGTTTGCGCCATCGCTCTTGAAGCAAGGGCTGGCTTCGACAAATCGTGAGTTAACCAAGTGGCACCGCGAGGGGATCACTGCGGCAGAGCTCGACTACCGCAAGAACTCGCTTGCGGGGGCACATCGCGTGGGACTGGCGACGAGCAGTGGCCTGGCCGAGATGATTCTAGCGACGGTTCGCCGCGGGCTGGAACTGAGTTGGATCGACGAATATCCAAAGCAGGTGGACGCATTGTCGTTGAAGCAAGTGAACGGCGCGATTAAACGGTATATAAATCCGGAAAAGTTCGTCACGGTGCGTGCGGGGACATTTAGTGGCGAGGAGAGGTAGGAAATCGCGTTGTGGTAGTTCGTCGAATTCGCGACTCATGTATCCTTTTTATCGTGTCCTGAAAAACATCAGCGTCCGCATGTTGATCAAGCTGTTTCTTGGCTTCGCGGTAGTCGTATTTGGTGAGAATGCCATTGCGGGTGAGTGGACTCGATTGCCGCCGCTGCCCGATGCGGAAGGGTTCGCCGGCATGTTCGCGGGCGT
>CAZGMU010000198.1:5263-8752 GCA_964526975.1 uncultured Planctomycetaceae bacterium | reverse complement strand
CCCGGGCAGGACTCGAACCTGCGACCCTGGGATTAGAAATCCCATGCTCTATCCAACTGAGCTACCGGGGCAAAAAGGACTTACGTCGATTCTACTGATTCGTCGAGCCGGAGTACATTCAGGCTATCGCGAATCGTCGTCGCTGAGGATTGTACATCACCGGAAAAGTAATATCGACGTGTGGTTTTAGACTCAGGTGGCGCGTTGGCCTGCTGCACTTGTGAAGCGGAGAAGCAGCGGCTCAACAGAGTGTCGGACTGGTGGAACGATGAAGTGCCGCCAGCCCTACACCTTATTCCGCATTCCGCGTCCAGCTAATGGGGTCCACCTCAAACGAAGGATGAATACCGGCCTATAGTTGATCTGGGCCATCGGCCCACGACCTAATGGTCCCGTGCAATCGGAGAGACTCGTATTAAGCCAAGTGACATCGCGATTAGGAGTAAGCACAGAGAATTTGGCTCTGGTATTGGTGTGAAAGTGCTGCCACTACCAGTTCCTGCCACAGCACCGAAGTTGCCACGCCATATCTCGTAACCATTGGACTCACCGAAGGTTACCGGCTCTTTCCGCCACACGATATAGTCTTCCGCATCGACTTTGCCATCCTTGTTGTAATCGCCGTCGAGTTGCGGATGAGAGCCGTACCACCAAGCAAGTGCAAATGTCCCAGCTTCATTGGCAGCATCAAACCCTCTTTCAACAACAATCTTGTACTGGCCTGCTGGAAGTGCGTTCGTGAAAATGTGCTCCACCGTTAGATTGGTCGAAGTCGATGAAGCAATCACGGTGTCATTGAGTGTTCTGAGAGAGATGTTCAGATCGGGTCTGTTGTCCGTAACAAATAACGAGCCTTCCTGATAAGAAGTACCACAAGTGCAGAAGATCGGACGATCGTATGCCAACATGATCGATATTGATTCGTTTGCACCAAGAGCTTGATCGAAAATGTATTCCACTGTTTGACCAAAGTCCGGTGCATTTCCGTAATCCCAACCAATACGTGGGACAGTGCCAGGATTATGTTCTCCTGCAGCGAATTGTGTGATTGCTCGATCTACGTTCAATAAGCCTGCACCGAGTTGATCATCCAAAGGAATGCTTGGATTGTTGAACGCCTCTGAATGAGTCCAGTCTAAACCTGACGAGTCGATAGCTGTACGATGTGCTCCCTGGACTCCTGTTAGTTTATCTGCGGAATTCATCAAGACAGCTTTGATAACTTGATGCCGGTGAGCGTTCGATGATATGAATTGGTCAATGGCACGCTGATGCAGCAGAGCTATAGCGCCGGTAACCAATGGGGCGGAATAACTCGTCCCGTTGTCTAGAAATGAGGTGTCATTATTGTTGATCACTCTGACCCCGTGTCCCGGAGCGAGTATGTCAATTTGTGCTGTATCACCGGTATGGGACAATCCATTCTGAGCGTTGATAGATGAAAACTTCCGCCAGACATTTTCATTCGCCGGTTTTTCCGAAGCTCCGACCGTAATTCCGTTTAGGTTGTCAGTTGGAGTGCGGGGCCATTCGCTGCTGGTATTGTTCCCCCAGGCCGTGACATACAAAAGGTCATGCTGTCGTGCAGACCAATCGACAAATTGTGTTAAATAGGAGTTGCCATTGGGTTCAGGCGACGAAAGCTGGAATGCAACCGAGATATTGATGGCGGTAACCGTGCCATTATTAACAATGGCGAGTCGGTTTAGACTGAGCGCGTAAGCCAACTCGTTCGTCGCTGTATCGCCAGTATTCCCACCTGCGACTGCAGAAAGAAGTGCATTCGGAGCAACTCCACGGTTGGCAGGATAGTTGGCCTCGGTTCTCCCTGTCACGGAGTGATCTTGTCCAATCATCAATGCTGCCACCTGGGTGGCATGAGCAAAAATGTGTGCAGAGTCCATCGCGTCGAAACCGCCGCCAGTTTGAAAGTAGACAGCGTTTGGTACAGTATTCGATGCATAATTTGTTTGATCGGTATCATATAGCGGCTTTCCAGGGCGACCGATTTCAGCCTGGCCGATCCGAATACCACTTCCATTGAAGCCGGTGACTAAAGAGTTGATCCCGTTTGCTCCCAGAGTGGCATAGTCGGCAAATGTGGATCGTGCGGAGACGATTATCAATAACGAGGCAAGCGATGAAAACCGCATTTCTTCCTCCTTTGCAACTAGATCGAGAATGCGGCTAATTGTAAAAGAAGTGGTATCCGCAAATCAACCATCAGGGGGGGGGCTATTGATTATTTTCCGAAATGCCAAACGATGTAACCAAGAATAACGGCCAAACCGGTCATCATTGCAAAAAGAGTTCGAAGCTTGTATTGCTTTGACCAAGTTATCCATGGCACAAAGGCCCCGATACACGCCATCAAGATGAGGAGTCGGTGCGGTATATAGACAATCGTCCCACCTGGACCATGATGAGCCCGCAGAAAAGGGTGGGATTTTCTGTAAATGGGAGGGGCATTATCGGGGCGAAAGCCGACTATTACTTGGCCAGCGTCATAGGTTGCAACCCAGATTTGTCCTCTATCGGAACTGCCCTCGTAACGTTGCGTTCCTATCGCGACATCAAAACCGTCCGGGCTCAGATAACTCTTAATCCAAAGAATGATGAGAAGGCCGCATAGCAGCGTGGCTATGACCGACAACGCGACTCGCAGTTTGCGAAGCATATGCCGGTATCTTACCAAATTTCGAGACGGCAGCGGTAAGCCTTTTTCGTGCGTATCATTGCTGTCTAGGGAGCGAGACTAGCTCTTTCGGACGGAAAGGCTCGAAGTTCGGTACCCCGGGGTACCCCGGCGAAGGTTCTCCGAGGGCTTCCCGCGTCCTCTCGCGTCTCTTGCTGAGCGAATATGTCTCGTCTCTCTCGTGTTCTAGGGCACGCTCGCGATTCTTAGAAATCCCATGCTCTATCCAACTGAGCTACCGGGGCGTTTTTTGAGTTAGGGCGGGGGTGCCGTGTGGCGCGGCGCGATATTCGCGTTTCTTTGCCAATGCGCGATCTTGGCGGAGGAGGGCTGACCGAGCGCCGGGGGCGAATCCAGAAGCGCAGCGGCTTCCCCGTCAACCAAGTTTAATCGACGCCGCAGTACGGGCAAACCTGCAAAGCGGGCCCAATGTTGCCTTTAATGGGAGTAACGAACGCTTTCGGCGGGACGATTGGGGAACCGATGATGGCGTGGAATCGAATTCGGTTGGCTGCGCCGGTTCATTCTTGCGATCTTGTGCTTGCACTTCTGATGCTATCGCAGCATCACCACGACTAGTCAATCTCGGCGGGTTGGGCAGTATTACGATTGTTATACAGATGCAACCGCTTGAAGTTTTCGTATTATTTTTCAA
Source organism: uncultured Planctomycetaceae bacterium (assembly GCA_964526975.1). Lineage (GTDB taxonomy): Bacteria > Planctomycetota > Planctomycetia > Pirellulales > Lacipirellulaceae > JABDGM01. The sequence goes on along the minus strand of CAZGMU010000198.1, from coordinate 5,402 downwards.
TGCATCTGCTTGAATTTGCTCCAGGGGGCCTTTAGCGTTTGATACGTTGCCTTATTCCGGACTTTAGGAGGAAACATTCTCATGCGTACCAAGAAGTTCCAATCCGGTTTCACCAAGTCTTTACGATTCGAGCACCTTG
>CAZGMU010000198.1:2529-5253 GCA_964526975.1 uncultured Planctomycetaceae bacterium | reverse complement strand
AAGATCGGCGTGTGTTAGCCGTTGTCTATGTTACTAATGTGTTTGACGATGAGCTTGGCAATCTGTCCGGCAACGGCATATCGCTACGCGAGGCAATCGAAGCCATCAACACCGGAACAGACATCGACGGCGGTTCGCATACCGGCACTTTCGGCGTGAACGACGAAATTCAGTTCGATGCATCGCTATTTACCGGCAACACACCTCGAACGATCGAGTTGAACGCGGCGGCCGGCGAACTGAGCCTCTTGAAAGCAATAAAGATTACTGGGCCAGGTGCAAGTCTTTTAACGATCGATGCCGGTAATGGAACTGATACAGAGTTCAACACTGGGGACGGTTTCCGCATCTTTAATATTGATGACTATGACTACAACACAAATTTCCTCGTTACTTTAACCGATCTCACACTTACAGGCGGTGACTCAGCGGATAACGGTGGCGCGATCAATTCTTACGAGTCCCTAAGCGTGGTTGATTCCGTAATCAGTGGTAACGCGTCGGCAGGCGTTGGCGGCGGCATTTATGCGGCCCAAGCTGGAGAGTCAAGCAGCGTCACCATCGACAGGGTCACGCTTTCAGAAAATTGGGCCGAAGGTGGAGCTGGAGCGATTTCGGCAAGTGGCGATGTTAAAATTACTGACTCGTTTATAAGCGAAAACTACGGTGTGTCCGCTGGCGGAATTTATCTAGACGTGAACTCAACCTTGGTCATATTGAATTCGCAAATTGACTCTAATGAAGCGACAAACAATGGCGGCGGCATTTTTATTGCTGAAGATACGAACACGACGATTACGAAATCGCAAATTACCAATAACCATGCCGGGTCAATGGAAACTAATGGCTATGGCGGTGGAATTTACGCGATTTCGACGCCTTTCACCGAGCTTCATTTGCTTGTTGATCGTACATTGATTGACGGCAACGTAGCGCAGCGCGGGGCGGGCGGTGGAATCTTTTACCAGAATGATGCAAACTCAGGTTCGCTCGAAATTCAAGAATCCCGTATTTCCAACAACGTGTCCAATGACAATGATCCATACACAGATCCGGATTTGCATCCACATGACGGCGGCGGAGGCGTCATGGTGTACGCAGGTGAAGGCGTACAAATTTTAATCGCTAATTCGACAATCGATCATAATCGTAGCTATGGCAAGGGGGGAGGAATCGATTTAGGCTCCGCGCTCGCGACAATTGAGAATACGACGATCAGTACTAACGAAGCTATGGAAGGTGGTGGCGTGTGGGCGGCAAATGCGCTTATCAGGCACTCGACCATCACGTTAAACCGCGCCGGCATTCCGCAGCAGGTGATTGCCACGGAAAATTATCCCAAAACGTCCGGCGGTGGGGGACTTAACATTGGAGGACTGGGAGGTGGACAAACGGCGGGGACCGTTCTTGATCATACAATTATTGCCGGCAATTTTCACGACTGGGATGAAGAGCAAGAATGGTTGGATATCCGTGACAATAACGATAGAGATGACTATATTTCGCCGGATATTGGATTTCAGTACGGCGGATTAATCGATGATGATCCCGCAATTCTTACCGCGAACTATTCGATAATTGGTACGACCGCCGGTGCGCTTAATGAAAGTTATGATTTCGATTCTGACGTTGACCTAATATTGAGCGGCACTGGAGACTTAATAAACGTAGATGCTCAACTCGGACCCCTGACGAACAATGGGGGTCCTGATCTTGCCGCTGGTGCGTCACTCTTCACACACCTTCCTCAGCAAGGTAGCCCTGCGATCGATGCTGGCGACCCATTACTGGTTCAAGGTGTTGGTCCAACACCGCGGTTCGACGAACGGGGGCCAGATTTCGATCGCATTTTCGGCAGCAAGATCGATATCGGCGCGGTGGAACGGCAGCCTTTTGACCCACATTGCAGCCTCATTGGCGACTACAATCGCGACGGCGTCGTCGACGCGGGTGACTACGTGGTCTGGCGCAAATACTTCGGCACGGACTACGACCTTTTCAATGAAGATCCAACCGCCACGCCAGGCAAAGTCACGGAGGAAGACTACGATGTCTGGCGTGCTCACTATGGGGATACTTGTCCGGCGACAGGCACCGGGCAATCAATCTTGATGGTGACCACCACGAGCGCGCAGCCCCACAATATATTCAATGTTCCAGTTGCCACGACCTCCTCCACGACGGTGGGCGGTCTCTTGGTAACCGGTTCGAATACGACCGCCTTGCTGAAGAATTCAATCGTTGCTGGAAACCGTCAGCACAATGATTCCGACAGCGATATCTTGCTCGAAGACGGCGCCAGCTTCGATTCAGATAGCGGCCACAATCTGATCGGCTTCGATTCGTACACAGGCAATAACATCGACCAGGGCGTCAACGGGAACATTGTCGGCGGGGAGGGGATGAATCCCGCCATTGATCCCCGTCTTGCGCCGCTCGGTAATTATGGCGGTCGAACGAAGACGCACGCGCTGCTGTTCGATAGCCTCGCAATCGACGCGGGTGACAACGATGTCGTCGACGACCTCGGGTTGCTCTCTGATCAGCGCGGTCAAGACTTCCATCGAATTGTCGATGGCGGCTTTGACCTCGACAATGTGATCGATATGGGCGCGTTCGAACTTGCATTAAGCGAGATCTATAGCGTTTAGCGATTCCACTGCAGCCTATTGATCAGTTTGCGTCTCACCGCCGTTGCGTGAACCTAGAGCGAGATAGGCTTGT
>CAZGMU010000198.1:0-2519 GCA_964526975.1 uncultured Planctomycetaceae bacterium | reverse complement strand
GCAGGAAGGTGACGCTACCGTCGCCGTACGCGAAGTTGGCGCCGCCTGGGTGGAAGCTGCCGAACGGCATGTTGTTGCACGAGAACCCAACTGTAGGTTGCGCGCATACACTGGTGTTGACTGTTGGTCGGTCGCCGCCAGGATGGTCTGGATAAGTGTTTTGGTGTCCGAAGTAGCAACTCTGTTGGAGATTGACGTTGATGGGCACCTTGTCGGTTATATTTTTGCTAGCGAACCAAGCGGTTGACGCTTGGGGCCCGTCTGGCGGCGGCGGCGTTAATGATAGACTTTGCGGATCAGATTGCGACGTCGAATAGGCGCCGATCATCCACGCGCGTTGGTTATACCAACGCTCACCGATCATCAAAGTCTTGGAAAGGCCATCGGTGGCAGACTTCAACTTGACTGGCCAGTGCTGAATCAAAAGCCCATCAAAATTGTTGGGTCCTAGCAAGTCACCCGCGGCGTTGTTTCCCAAGCAATAAACTCCCGGCTTTCTATTTGCCGTACAAGTGCCTGCTCGTGCCTGATAGGAACCAGTCACACCGGCATAGCTCATTTGTTTCCGAGCCCAAGCCGCACCTGTGCTACCATATTTTTCACTTAGGGTGCCAAGCTCGCCGTCACTTGGGCAGGCGTACATTGATAGAAACTGCGAATTCAGGGCGACCATCGCCGCATCATTCGAGTAAGCATCACCGATTGCCTTGAACCTTTCGAGCGTTTGTTCGCTGATGGTGCTTTCTTCCACAAACGGGAGAATCAGCACTTGCCAGCCGAGTCCACTTGCACTGGGATACAGCTTTCCAGCAGAGGTAAGAGCAAGTGTACTGCCAGGTGGCAGCGCTTTTTTTGCCGATTCGTAATTCAGACAAGCCAATCCGATGTTATGCAGGTTATTGGTACAGCTCATCCGCCGCGCCGATTCCCGCGCCGCTTGAATCGCTGGCAGCAAAAGCGCCACTAGGATTCCGATGATTGCAATGACGACCAACAGCTCGACCAGCGTAAACGCCCGGCGGCGTTGTCCAATGGTAGGATGCATCGCGATACCTCGCTGCAAGATTACTAGCGATTAGAAGAGATCGATCGAATCGGAAAAGTCCACCCTTAAGCACTATTCTACGCTTTATTGGCCAAGCTGGGCAATGAAAGTGCCGCGCATCTATTTCGCGCATTCGCGCAATGTAGGTCCCGCGAGCCGAGCGGGACCTCTTTGAAGGCCACAGCCAGAAACGCAAAAAGTAAGAATGGATTGAACCACCAAGGTCACGAAGGACGCCAAGAGCCTTGGGAAGCGGCTGTAAAAAGAGCTATTTTTTCTTTCTGCTACGTGATCTTGTGTACCTGGTGGTAAATAAAGTTCGTGTCCTTTGCGGCTTGGAACGCCTCAAGAATAACTTCCCGATTTCAGAATAACCACGGAGACACGGAGGGCACGGAGAAGAAGTCCAGGAGGATAGGAACAATGATCTTCACTAGAGCCAATTACTTTTTTACGTACTCACCACTAAATAGCCGGACCTCTACGCAGTTCGGGCTCCGGTGAGCATAGCTCACCGGCTAATTGGATACGCATTTAAGTAACTTGCTCTAATCCCCGCTAAGATCAACAATCAAGGAAGGAGACTATTTCTGCCTCATCCTTGATTTTGATTGATGGACGTGGATCAATGGCGATTCGTGTTCTTCTGTCTCTTCCTCCTGTCTTCTCTGTGCCCTCCGTGTCTCCGTGGTGAATCCTATCTGCCGAAGTCATCCTTTAGGTCGGCGAGTTTTTTTGGAAAAGGCAGCGGCGTTGAATTCCCACGCTACATTCGTTCAAAATCAGACCCAATAAATATAAATAAAGCCCAATAAAAAAGGCCCTGGCCGAGCGACACTTGTCGTCCGGCCGGGGCCTGGGAATTATCGTGAGCTTTTATAGCCAGTTACGCAGTTCGGTTGCGTCGGCCGTAGCCAAGCGCGGCGAGGCCGATCAGCACCAAGCCCAAGCTGGCCGGTTCTGGAACCGCACCACCGTTTTCGAGGCTACTGCCGCTGCCGGCTCCCGGCGGGTTGCCGAAGTTCTGCCGCCATACCGTGTAACGAGCTGCCGCATCAGCGGCGCCATTGTCATTTGGTAATGGGTTGGCGCCGCTCTTCCGCCATGTGACGTAGTCAGCCGCGTCGACTTTGCCATCGGTGTTGAAGTCGCCCAGAAGTACAACCGCGTCTGCGGTGATCTTGAAATCAATCGACGTGGTTGTCGGGTTATTCACAAGGCTATACGTAAATCCAGATGCTAATGCCGACGTATTGAGCGTTATGTCGCTGATCGACCCCAAGAAGCTCGTGTCGTAATCGAGGACTGGGAACTGGCCGGCCGCGGTGATAATACCGTTCGCGAGAATGGTCATACTCATCGACCCGGCGATGTTGAGACCGTTGACGCCGCCAATAACCAGTTTGTCATTGCCGGTTGGTCCCATTTGGAAAGTCAATCGCGAGTCCTGATTGAGCGTTAAACCTCCGTTGAG
>CAZGMU010000197.1:0-8817 GCA_964526975.1 uncultured Planctomycetaceae bacterium | reverse complement strand
GCGGCAAAATTCTTGGAATCTTCACAAAAACCGCGTAAAATGCGGTGGTCTGGGCGTTTCGCCGGGTAAGTCACTGCCCCCTCCCGCAGGCCTTCGGGGGGGGCCGCGGAGAACGCTGCCTATCGGTAGATAGTCGATGATCCAGACGTTTCAGGTCGCCTCGCCAGCCCTCCATCAACTCAGCTATAATCACACTTATGACACAGAAGCCCTCCGAATTTGCAGCCCCCATTACCCGTCGTGAAGCGCTACGGCGGACAGTTGTTTTCAGTGCCGGCGCGCTACTGGCCGGTCGACAGGGTTTTGCCAAACCCACGCCCGCGAAAATCGGTTTCGATAGCCAGGGCATCCACTTTCTTGCCGTTGGCGATTACGGCACGCGTGGCGATGCAAACCAGGTTGCCGTCGCCACCGGCATGGCCAAGTTCGCCAAGTCGCTTGATCAGCCGCTCACCGCCGTCCTCGCGCTCGGCGATAATTTCTACAAGCCGATCACGCCCGATCGCTTCGATAAGCACTTCGAGCAAATGTATTCGAAGGACGGCCTCAACTGCCCGTTCTATGCCTGCGCGGGCAACCACGATTACGGCCCGAAGTACGACCCCCAAGAGGGCAAGCTGCAATTGCAGCTCGACTACGCCAAAAACAATCCCGCGTCGCGCTGGAAGTTCCCATCGAAATGGTACACGCTCGAGCTTCCCTCCAATGGCAAGCCGCTCGTGCGCGCCATCGTGCTTGACGGCAACTACTGGGAAGGCGCGCTCACGCCCAAAGAGAAAATCGAGCAACGCCGCTTCCTGAAAGCCGAGCTCAAGAAAAAAACAGACGCCCCTTGGACCTGGATCGTCAATCATTTCCCGGTCTTCAGCGATGGCAAGATCCGGGGTGATAACAAAACCCTGATCCGCGAATGGGGTCCCATTCTCAGGGAACATCCCATCTCACTCTGCTTCGGCGGCCACGACCACATCATGCAGCACGTGCAAGTCGAAGGCTACCAGCCCAGCTTCATCATCTCCGGCGCCGGCGGCGCGAAGCTCTACGACATTACGCCGACCGATCGCGGCTTCGTTAACAATCAGATGTTCGGCTTCAACCACCTCCATGTCACGCCGGATGAAATCAACGTTCAATTCATCAGTGCCGACGGCGATTGCCTGCACCATTTCCGCCGCGATCAATCTGGCCGAGTCAAGGTGTTGACGTAGTGTCGTGAAGCATTGTTTGATCATCGCCGCCGCGATTGTGCTTGGCACTTGGTTGCCCACTGCTGCACAATCAATCGTAATTCCACCGGCCGATCTCGGTTTGACGGGCACTCCTTTCAGCCGGGGCGTGCGCGGCCAGGCGATTCCCTCGATCAACCAATTCCGCCCAGGCGCGGCGACTGCTACGCAGATGAGCTTGGATATCGTTCGCGGCTCCAGCATTCGCGGTGTTGCGGGCGGTCTCGAAGCCGATTTCTACGACTGGCGCACTCGGAGCAACGACCAGCGCGCGACCACTCTCGAATACCTCCGCTTTGCCCGCGACTACAACGCCAGCCTGATTATCACGGCCAACATTCGCGGCCTCGCCGAGCCTGATCCCACCACGCCGGCGACGGATGACCGCCGTTTCTACGACACTTCAATCGAAACGCTCACGAAAATGGCCGCCGATTGGGTGCGCTATACCAACGTCGTCGCCCAGCAATATCGCCAGGGAGACACGATCAGCGACACTCATGATAAAGCCATTGTCGACTCACTCATCTGGACCACCGGCCCGGCGGACACACACGATATTCTTCCCACTCGCACCGAAGCCCCGCTCCCGAAAGTCACGTATTGGGAAATCGGCAATGAGCCCCGCGTCGGCCTGGCAAGCAGCTACAACTTCACCAATAGCTATACCTTTCTCACTCCCAACCACGCAGTCGATTCCACCCACAAGTACGACTACCGCGAACGTTACGCATCGCTCACCTCGGCTATGCGCGCCGTCGATCCGACGATCAAAGTCGGGCCCGCGATGCAGTGGCTCAATGCGGTCAGCGAGCAGGAGATCCTTACTTCCATTCTCGTTCAGCAACCAGACGGCTCGCGTCTGCCGGTCGATTTCATCGGCTACCATCCCTATCAAAAGCTTTACGAAGACACCACCGTCTCAGGTATCGAAAGCCGCCTGCGAGACATTTACACGACCCACGCCTCGCGCGTGGCAAACATCCGTTCCTTGATCTCCGCCTCGGGGCGCAACCCTAATTCCATCGAGCTTATCGCCAGCGAAGCAAATGTCAGCAATCACACCTCGAACGGCACCGCTTACGAAGCACAAATGGCTCACGCGCTCGGCACCGTCGAGGAAGTCTTCAGCTTCGCCCGCCTGGGGGTCAGCGCCGCCAACTACTGGCTCTGGCCTGGCGATCCGTTCGACGGGACCAAACAACCCGTCTACAAAGCCTACGAAGGGCTGCGCGACCACATGGGCGATACGCTTCTATCCGTCTACTCGAATAACAACACGCGACTCTATACGACGCGCGACAGCACCAACGGCGAAATCGACGTTTGGGGCCTTAACTTCTCGAACAGCGACAACGCCTCGCTTCAGCTCTCTCTCGCTAATCTTCCCACTGCCGGCTACAGCGCGCAATTGAGGACGCTTCGAGCCAGCGGCGCAACGTCGCTTTTCTCCGCCAACTTGCCGTTGTATCTTCCCGGCGGCCCGACGAACCAAGTCGACTGGCAAACCATCTCGCTCACCGGCGTCAACCTTTCCAACTACCTGCTCACCTTGCCCGCCGCGACGATCTCGGTCCTCGTGCTCACCCCCGTGCAAGTCGAAGGAGATTACGATCACAATGGCGTGGTTGATGCGTCTGACTACATCCTCTGGCGCAAAACACTAGGCCAGACCGGTATAAATCTTCCCGCCGACGGCAATCACGACAATGTCGTCAACGACGCCGACTATCTTTATTGGCGAGCCCGTTTCGGAAAGAATACAAATGCCGACAGTGGGGTCTCCACGACCGAAATTCCCGAGCCAGCGAGCGTCGCGCTAGGGTTGATTTCGCTCGCGATGGGCATATTCGCCTTCCCGCGCCGTCGAGCAACCAGGACGACTTTGCTTTGTTTGAATAGATAGCCCGGCCCTCCTGGCCGGTCATCTCGATTGAATCGAGAGTGATGATTCGACAGCAAGTAACCGACCCAAGATGGGTCGGCTATATATTCAATTGAGCAAAATGCCTCGATCATCGCGTTAGCTGATCGAATTCAGAATTGCCAGCCAATCATAGTCGGCAAGGCTCTGCGATGTCAGCGGAAAGTAGCCTGGGTTTTTTTCGCTGCTCGATCGTGCTGGCAACGCGGCGATCTCGGCGTTGTCGAGCATTTTTCCTTGATGAGTCGGGATAAATCGCCCTGGTCCCAGTTTATCCGTCAGCAAACGTTCGAGCGTTTGTGGCTCGGGCGTGCCGATGCCATGCATCTCCGAAGTGCCGACCCCCACGCCGATCACCGCATAGCACGATCCAAGCATCGCTCCCAAATGCGCTCCCGCTGGCCACCATTCGAGCAGGTCGGCTCTCAACTGCCACGCCGCGCCGCCGCGCTTCAAGTGGCTATTGTGAGCAAACACGAGTACCCGGCCTCGATCGCGCTCGCGCGCGAGAATATGCACCAGATTGTCCGCCATCATCGCGTCGCGCAATCCAAGCAAATGGGCAATCCGTCGAGGCGATGGCCGCGCCACCGCCGCATGATAAGTCAGCAATTGCCGGGCCAGTTCCGCATATCGCACCGCTTCCAGGTACGTATCCGCGTTGCCCATCAACCATTCCGGCCGACGTACTCCGAGCGTCGCGATTAGCTCCTCGACCTCCAGCCGAAGCGCACTTGCCGCTGCCGACAGCCCGATCGACTTCGCAGGCTCAAACGCAGCCTCTTGATTTTCCCACTCGGCGTCATTGCCGAGTAGTTCTTCGATTCGTCGTCGCCGTGGTTCATCGTCGTCGCCTTTGGACGCCAGGTAATCCAGTACGAACTCGATCAACCGCCGTGGACTATCGGTCCACATCATCTCCGTCGGACTGTCGAATCCATAGAACCGGAGCGGGGCGCTGTAGGTCGAATTCTTGTTGCAAGCACGCATCCACTCGACCAACTCACGGTTGGCTGCCGCTTGGCCGAATCCATGGCTGAAGCCATGCTCTTTTACGTCGTCGTAGGAAGTTGGTCCCGATGTCATGCCGGTTACATAATCATTTACCAGCCGCCCGCGCGGAAAGCTGCTCTCCACCGCGATCGACCGAAAGCCATGCGCTTCGACTAGCCGTTGAAACAATCGATTGCGAAAAATGAGAAACTCCGCAGCTTCATGCATCGGCTCGCCCAATCCGACCAACTCCACCGAGTCGCCGAGTGCCGCGACGAACCGATCGATCGCCGGATTGAGCAACTCGGGCGACTCCATATCAAACGGAATCGCCTTCTCGCGAATCCATTGGTCGATCGTTACCATTTTTGCAGCAAGGTCATCCATGAACAAAATCGTAGCCTATCCACATGATTTGGACGACTAGTGCCATTCTACGCCGTTGACCCTTTTTAAAGAGACTCACGCAGAGGCGCTAAGGCGCAAGGGATACGAATCTATTTACCACCAAGTACACAAAGATCACGAAGAAGGAAGAACAAGATAGCTCTCTTTTGCAACCGCTTCCAAGGCCATTCTTTGTGTCCTTCGTGTCCTTTGTGGTTCAATCCATTCTTACTTTGCGCCTTAGCGCCTCTGCGTGAGATTCTTTAACGGCGTAGAGTGCCATTGGCAGTGGATTTGATGAGTCAGGGACTTTTCACGCGTATTGGCTTAGCGTAAGCTGCGCTCTGCACCCCTTAGAATCGGAGGACCCAATCATGATCGAGCAGCTTACTGGCCTTCCCGCCCATACCATCGGTTTCAAAATGAGTGGAACTCTCCACGACGAAGACTACAAGAAGTTCGTCCCGCTCGTCGACGCTGAGATTGCCAAAGACGGCAAAGTGAGCGTCCTGGCCCAATTCCACGACTTTCACGGCTGGGACGCCAAGGCGCTGTGGGACGACATCAAGTTCTCCACCACTCACTGCACCAAGATCCAACGCATTGCCTTGGTCGGCGAGAAAGCTTGGGAGAAATGGATGGCCACCGTTTGCAAGCCGTTCACGATGGCCAAGATCAAGTACTTCGACGCCAGCGATATCGAAGCCGCCAAGGCTTGGCTTGCTCAGCCAGCAACAGAATAGATTGAAAACATTGCCTGGCCATTTTGACTGGCTGTCATCTGGATTGAGATTGCGCGACTATTCGATCGCAAACTATCGCCCCAGGATGGGGCGGCTATATATTCGGGGGCCCTTGCTACCCGTGCACGCTCGCCCGCATCGCCGCTGCCGACTCGCGCCCGAATCGTAATTGCATCGCCCGCGCTTGCCGTCGGCCGAGCCGCGTCAAAATATGCCGCGGCCGCGAAAACGCTCGAATGTCGTACCACACCTGATTGCTTTCGCGATCCCATTCGATGAGAAATCGCTCTTCACCGCGCTCCGCATGATCGGGCAGCGTCCCATAAGCAAACCCAAAGCGTGCCACCAGCTCGGTCGTTTCGTCGATCGTATATACAATCCGCGCCGCGTTCGTCCACCACAAGCCGAGCACTCGAGCCAAGACAATCACCGTCTCGCCTGTCTGAAGCGGCGTATCGTTGGGAAGCGCCTGCAACCAACCCAGCTCGAATTGTTTCCATCGCTCCAGCGCGGCTCGGCCCCGCTCGAAAACAATCGCCCCGCGCCCAAGTTCCACGCGCGTGTGGTCCACAACATATCCCTCTGGCACAGCACAACCTTCGGCCGTGCCGCCCACGGCTGAATAGGTGAATTCCAACTTCGCTTGCTCGGCCACAATCCGCTGCAACCTCTCCGCCGACGGCTTCCAAAACGAAATCACTACCCAACTCCTCTATCCACGGAGGCAAACTCCCTAAGGAACGACTCAAAATAACTTCTCGATTTTCAGAATAACCACGGAGACACGGAGGGCACAGAGAAGAAATTGGTCATTGCAAATTTGTCATTTGTCATTGACCAATTCGGAAATGGCCCATGACAAATTTTCAATTACCAATGATCAATCCATTCTTCTTTGTCTTCTCCGTGCCCTCCGTGTCTCCGTGGTGACCCCCATCTGCCGAAGTTACTTTTGAATCATCCCAAACAAAAAACCTCGGCCGGCAGGACAACTCCCACCGACCGAGGAAATCTTACATCAAACTGACTTGGCCGAAAGCCGACAGCCGATAGCTGACAGCCTTCTTAATACCTGCACTCGGCTCCAACCTGCACACCGTGAATAACCATCGAGTTGTCTGAATCGATGACGCCCACGGCGTAGCGATCCGAGTAGTCGTTCGACATCTGGTCGACCGAGGTCGCCAGACCGGTGATCGCTACCGCTCGGTAGGCCACGATCGCCCGCCAGTTGCAGGTGATGTCGTAAGCAGTGCCGACGCGCAATTCGCCGAGGAATGCCACCGAGTCTTTGCTCGACCGCACGCTGGCATTCGAGCCGTCGCTGAACTGCACCTCGTCGCCGCCGCCCGACCAAACTCGTTGCAACACGTTCATGTGGTTGTTAAAGATGCCGAACGTCGAGTTGCAGAACAAGCTCCACCTGCCACAGCAGTAGCCGGTGGTCCAGCCGACTTGCGGACCGACGAGGCTGTTCTCGACCTCCACGTCGTAGCACAGCTCGTATTCGTTGTCATACGAGAACCCATCGTAGGCATGGCTGCCGCCGTTTGGATTGAACTCGCTGGCATACAAGAAATCGTCGTCGATGTGGAAGTACCGCACACCGCATGAGCCATACATCGAGAAGCCCAAGCCGCAACTATCGTTGCAGCCACATGAGTTGCAACCACAGGCGTCATACCCGCCACCGGCGCCACCGCCGCATGGGCTGCCGCAGGTGAGTGGGAAGCGGATGACATTAAGCTCAAGATTCTGAGCTTGGAAATCCGTGCGAATGCGCTGAGCTTGTACGACAGGATAAGTACCCTGGCCGTTGGCCGTTATCGGGTAACCGTAGTAGTTGTTCACCGGATTGTAACCGCCGCCTTGGAAGTTGTACCGCAGGCCGTAGAAGTTCTTCATGCCTGCCATCGGATTACCAGGCATGTACACAGCGGTTTGAGTCGACGGCGAGTTGTCGAGACCCCACCAGGCGACTTCCCAAGCGTACATCTGTTGCGGAGCGCACGAGTTGCAGCCGCAGCTCGTGTTGTAACCGCACGTGCTCTGGCAGGCATTGCACGATTCACCAATCGTAAACGTGCTGCCGAAGCGCACTTCCATCCCCACGCGCCAATCGTAGTCGGCATCGCGGGTCGTCAGCACGGTATCGTTGGCCGTCGGATAATAGGGATACGACGAACCGCCTGGGATCTCGGTCGTCAGCTTGATCGGAGACGAATTCGTGCGGGTCATGCCCAACACATACACGCCACCGAACCATTGGTTGTCGCAGCCACAGTCCTCACAAGCGCTGCATGCGCCGCAATTCGGGTATCCACCCGTCGAGCCGCAGCCACAACCCGGAGCGGTGTAATAATCACCCTCGCCGTAGTTGGCCGTGTTGCAGCCGCAAGCGCCCGCCGCGGGGCCGCCCACATTCGGATAGCCAGCAGGCATGCTACCAGCAGGTGCCGCGTTTGCCGGCTGCGTCGTGGCGCTCATCTCCTTCGGAGCCGGAAGAGACTCCTGCGTCGGCTGTTGCGCGACATGCGGATACACACCATAGCTGGTCGGATACTGGCTGCCTGTTTGCGGGTACTGCGGATAAGCAGCGGTTGGCTGCGTATATTGCGCGCCGGTCGGCGAACCATAGTTCGCGGTCGGCGTGCGGTAGTTTGTATTGGGAGCCGCCGGTGGAGTGCGATAAGCCGTGTAGTACGGTAGCTGCGCTGCCGGAGCCTGAGCCGGAACCTGAGCGGGTGGAGCCGCAACGACCGGCACCTGCGCCTGCTGCTGCGCGGTGGCCGCCGGAGCGGCTGGCTGCTGAACGGGACGATAGGGCACATACTGAGCAGCGGCTTCATACGCCCCGACCCCCGCCATAAGGACCGCCGCCGCGGTCACTCGAATCCATGGCAGACGAATGTTCATCCGTGAGTTCTCCTTGCCTGATTGCGGCTTGTCGCCAAGTTGTGTGTTGTCCCGATGGACGCTCGGCGCGCTCGCGAGAGGTTTCCTGGTAGGACCAGCCGGGCGGCGCCGGCGGAATTGTTGGTAGGCGAGGCATCTTCGTTACGGCCATGATCTTCGGCGCAACTAGAATGCCCCGAGATACCCATCGACGGCACAAACAGCCCTCGTCCGCAGAATCACTACAAAAGGACGGCAGGTTTTGCCTGCAGGCAGCGTTGCGACCCTTCCATCGAGCAGCGGCTATCTGATTTGCAAGGGAAACCCAATCGTCAAAGTTTGCCAGGCCGGCGCCAGCAGCCGGGAATCCGAAGAAGACTCTCGCAGAGGCGCAGAGGACGCGGAGAGAACGCCGCTTTCCTGTAGCTGAATTCTGGCGAATTCAGCTACTTTCTAGTTTTAAATTCTGGCGAACTCAGTTACGAGCTTTGAAGCGACTTTGGTTTTCAACTCCAAAGGCCTTTTTTCATGCCAACTTTCGCTCATAAAAGTTAAATTAGCGTACTATTAGCGGTTCTTCTCCTCCGCGCCCTCTGCGCCTCTGCGAGAGCTTACTAAAAAGCAATCACATGCATGTAACCGATTGAAG
>CAZGMU010000196.1:0-8835 GCA_964526975.1 uncultured Planctomycetaceae bacterium | reverse complement strand
CCGCGATGAACGGACTTGGTTTTCTGCTCTTGAACATGGGCAAGACCACCGAAGCGAAGGGGCTGTTCGAGAAGTATCTCGAGAAGCAACCGGATGCAGCAGGGCCCATGAACGGCCTGGCGCGTTGCCTGAAGGACGAAGGCAAGATCGATGAAGCGATCGCGCTCTGGGAGAAGATGAGCAAGAAGTATCCCGGCCCGAATGCTGCGAGTGTCGGTCTCGCGATGGCCTACTTGGAGAAGAAGGAATATGCGAAGGCGATTCCTTACTTCGAAGAGCTCGTGAAGTCGCAGCCGGAGAACGAGGAGTTCAAGGCGGGCCTCGAAGCGGCCAGAAAAGGAGGTGGGGCAGCGCCGGAAGCCAGCGAACCATCCACTGCAGACGATTTGTCTGCGCTGAATGCCACGGGTTGGCAGCAGTTCTTCGGCGGTAAGTACAGCGCGGCTGAGAGCACGTTCCGCCAGATTCTGAAATCGCAGCCTGATCATCCGGCTGCGATGAATGGCCTCGGTTTCTCGCTCCTCAACCAAGGCAATGCTACGGAAGCGAAGCCCTATTTCGAAAAGGTGCTCAAGCTCTCTCCAGATGCAGCCGGTCCGATGAACGGCCTGGCCCGGTGCCTGAACGCGGAAGGGAAAACCGACGAAGCGGTCGCGCTTTGGGAAAAGCTGTGCAAGCAGAATCCTGGTCACAACGATGGCATGGTGTACCTGGCGCGGATTTATGCCGAGAGGAAAGAGTACTCCAAGGCAATTCCGTACTTCGAGGAGCTGGTCAAGTGGCAGCCCGACAATCGGGAATTCCGCAAAGGACTCGAGGCGGCCAAGAAGGAGGCTGCGGCCGAAGTGAAGTAAATGACGTTTGAGCGCGACGCAAAGTCGCTCTCAAAAAGGGCGGCCGGCGACGCCGTGTGGCAAGGCTCCAAACCGTTGGCACGACAAGGGCCTACACCTCGCGACATCACCGACCACCGCAGTTTTAATAGCGAGCCGCCGGATGCATTCCGGCGGCTCGCGCTTTTCAAGATTGGTTAGGCCCGATTCCGGCAAGAGTCGATACGTTTGTTTAAGAGCAACTAACAAAATGAATGGAACCGCCAAGCACACAAAGGACGCCAAGCAATTCACTGCTGATTTCTGTCTTCCTTGGCATACTTGGCGATTTGGCGGTTCAATTCACCAGTGCAAGGAGATAGTATGTATCGACGAATTGCACAATCATTCAAGAGGTTTCCCGTGCGCGTAATGATCGTGCTTTTCGGCTAAATCCGCGGGACCTTCAATGGAGTATTTTGCCGCCAGGTCTGTGAGTCGTCGCCAATCGACTTGTTGAGGCTTGCGTTCCGCCGCTGGCTCGACCGTGATGCGAAGAGGAATATTGACTGGGAGCTCGACACTCTCATCCGGAGTGATGACCTTGCCGTCGTAATGACCACTGAATTGAACCATATGTTTGCCTCGATCAGCAGAAATAGACCGATGAATTATAACGCAACTTGTTCAAGTAGCGAAATTCGTGGTTTCGCGGTTATTTGAAAGGCATTTACCACGGAGACACGGAGGACACGGAGAAGACAGGAAGATTGATTGAATGGGATCGAGAGAGGGGACTTTTTACTATTGCGATTTGGTGGGAGATTCGGCGTTGTCGCCGACGCTAAATTAAATTGTTGGTGTTTGCTTTCTCTGTTTTTCTTCTCCGTGTTCTCCGTGGTTAATCATTTGCGACAAAGTTAGCAATAGGCTACGCCTTCCGCGCGACCACGCGATTGAAGTGCAACTGCACTTCGCCGTTGACCACGCGGCGGAGGCCTTCGACGAGGCAATGGGGTTCGTTGTCTTGTTGGCCGCGGCGGATGATTTCGTCGCGCGGGGTGCCGGGGGGGACCATGAATGTGGATTGGTAGATGATTTGGCAGCCGGCGTCGAGTTCCGGGACGATGAAGTGGGCGGTCGCGCCGTACGTTAGCATGCGGCTGCTGAAGGCGTCGTGGTACGGTTGAATGCCGGGGAAGCTGGGCAACAGGCCGTGGTGGAGATTGATGATCCGGCCGCCCGCGTATTTCCAACAACTGGCTGCGGGGAGCACGCGCATGTAGCGGGCCAGCACGATGAAGTCGACGTTGTGCTCGTCGCAGAGCGCGATCATCTGGTCGTCGTTGGGGTTGCCGCCGTTGTTGCCGATGTTGAACCAGGGCACTTCGAACTGCTCGGCCAATCCGCGGCAGGTGTCGCGATTGCCGATCATCAGGCGGACATCGGCCTTGATCTGGCCATCGCGGATGGCCCGCAATAGTGCGAGCGCCGGTTCGGGGCGGTAGGTGACGCAAATCGCCAGGGCAGGGCGCCGTCCTTGGATATCGGGCGACCAGGTGCGAATCGAGAGTTTCGTTCGATCCGAGATCGCGTCCATTTCCTTGCGCAGCTCGTCGTAGCGCGAAGGATCGATTTCGACACGCGTGAGCATCGAAAAGACACTCTCCCGGTCGTGATCGTACATCTGGATTTCGGCGATGTTGGCGCCCAGTCCGGTTACCGAGTGAACGATCGGATCGGCGAGTCCTCGGTTATCGGGGCCGACGGCGGTAATAACGACTTGCATGGGGCGGGGAGCAGGGGGCTGGGAGTGGGGAGTCAGAGGTGGGTTACGCGAAAATTAATGCATGCGCGAAATCCGTACGGTTCTCTGTCAGTTTACCAGTTTAATCGAGTTGGAATCCTGGCGACATGGCGTGTGCCGCGAAGTGTCGTTTGGGGCCGCACAAACGGCATAAACGTTACCACCCGATGCTGCTTGGGCAGCCGATGTTTGCCGCAAGTTCGCGAGCAACGTAGGTTTTAGTTGGACGTATTTGATGCCTACTTCCAGACGCCGAGGCGACTTATGTCGATGCACAGTTCAAATGGATTGTTGGATGCGAATGCACAAGCTTCGCGTGAGGCAGAGGATCATAGTCGCCTCGATGCCTTGATGGACCGCATCCATCAACTCACGGTCGCCCAGTCGACGCCCACGCGACGGACGGCCGAGCCGGAACCGGAGCCTGTGGAGTCGTCAGCGCACGCGCAATCTACCAGTGGGGAGTGGATGCCGATTGAGCCCGAGACGCTCGCCGCAGCAGGTCTGACCGACGGCGAAGTCGAAGCCCTGATCTTGAAGACGCTCAACGGCCGGGCCGAGGCCACGGGACGAGCGCTCTCTGAACACTTGAAGCTGGCGTTTCGCGTTATCGATCCGCTGATGAACTCGATGAAGCAAGACCGCCTGGTGGCGCATAAGACGTCGGCGCCGATGAACGATTATGTTTATCAACTGACCGAGTTGGGCCGTGAGCGAGCGAAGAAGTTTGCCGATCACTGTACGTATTTCGGCGCCGCGCCGGTGCCGCTGTCGACGTACATCGAAAGTGTCCGGCGGCAAACGCTGGCTGACCAGCACCCGACCGAAGAAGATTTGCACCGCGCGTTCGAAGACCTGCTGATCGATAAGACGATGTTGCTGCGGCTTGGCCCAGCGATCAACTCGGGGCGCGGCATGTTTCTGTTCGGCGCGCCGGGTAACGGCAAGACGAGCATCGCCGAGCGAATCACGAAAGCATTCGGCCAAACGATTTGGATTCCGCGGGCGATCGGCATCGACGGCGAGATCATGCGGATGTTCGACCCCGGAATGCACGAGGAAATGCCGCTGCCGGCCAACGAGGGCTTGATCGACAATCGCCGCATTGACTCGCGTTGGGTTCGCATTCGCCGGCCGACGATCGTCGTCGGTGGTGAGCTCACGATGGATCATTTGGAGGTGACGCTCAACACGTCGACGAACGTCAGCGAAGCGCCCGTCCAATTGAAAAGCAACTGCGGCACGCTCGTGATCGACGACTTTGGCCGGCAGCGGATGACGACCGACCAATTGCTCAACCGCTGGATCGTGCCGCTGGAAAAGCGTTACGATTTCTTGAACCTGGCGAGCGGCAAGAAGATTCAGGTGCCGTTCGATCAACTGATCGTGTTTTCGACGAACCTGGAGCCGAAGGACCTGGTCGACGATGCGTTCCTGCGGCGTATCCCGTACAAGATCGAAGTGATCGATCCAGATGAAGCTGCGTTTCGCACGTTGCTGAAAGTGATGGCGGAGAAGCTAGGCGTGGAATACGACGAAGACGCCGCCAATTATTTAATGGAAAAGCACTACCATGCGGTGAACCGGCCGCTGCGGTGCTGCCAACCGCGCGACCTCGTGTTGCAAGTGCGCAACTTCTGCCGCTATACCAATCGGCCGGCGAAGCTCACGCAAGAAACGCTTGATTTCGCCGTCGCGAACTACTTTGCGGTGATGTAGGCTCAAGGGGGAAGCAAGACGGGATTACGGGATCGGCGGGATAGACAGGATTTGTTTGAACAGGATTATTTATCTTGTTCATCCTGCCGATCCAGTTATCCCATCCAAGTCTTCGTCGTGTTGTCGTGATAAAAACCTAGCTATGCGATCGCTCCAAGCCAAAGTTCAGCGGTAATTGCGGGTCGTTCCGCCGGTTGGCGGCGAATTCTTCGAACATCAGGCTCGGCTGAATGTCGCGATTGTGTTGATACTTGCTCGCGTATTCTTCGACGGCGCCCGTTACTTCGTGATAAAAGATCTGGCAAATGGGGATGCCCGGGTAGATGCGGATCGGGTGAATCGCGAACATTTCGAGCGTCCAGTAACCGCTGAAGCCGACATCGCCAAAGCCGGCTGTCACATGGACGAATAGCCCCAACCGGCCGACGGACGAACGCCCTTCGATCTGCGGGACGAGATTGTGCGTCACGGTCCGTTCGACAGTGCGTGCTAGATAAAGCTGATGCGGGCTCAGCACCAGCCCGTCTTCCGGAATTTCAACGCGGCGCACCCGGTTGGCCTTGGCCATGTCGAGCATCAACTCTTCGTATACCATCAGCTCATTGTGAAGCGTCAGGTTGTAGCTGTTCGGGTTCAGCCGCGACTCGTCGAAGGGATCGATGACGATGTCGTGTCCCAGTCGTTCACGGATAGCATGGCCGGAAAGAATCATAGTCGATAGAGCAGGGGGCTATTGAAAATCGTGTAACCAATCGTAGCTGAATTCGCAAGAGTTCGGACGCCCCCGAAAACAATCCGAATTCTTGCGAATTCAGCTACGTCTCCACGCCAATCTTGGGACAAAACGTCTTCATCGAACATATCGGGCACTTCGGCTTGCGGGCGATGCACACCTGGCGGCCGTGGAAGATCATGCGGTGCGAAAAGTCGACCCATTCCTTCCGCGGCAGTAGCTGCATTAAGTCTCGTTCGATCTTCGTGGCGTCGGTATGTTTCGTGAGACCGAGCCGCTTGCTGAGGCGGGCGACATGCGTATCGACGACGACTCCCGTTGCCATGCCGAACGCAGTGCCGAGCACGACGTTGGCTGTTTTGCGCCCCACGCCTGGGAGCGCGACCAATTGCTCCAGATCGCGCGGCACTTCGCCGTTGTGCTGGTCGACGAGGCCTTGGCTGCAGGCTTTGATGTTCTTCGCCTTCGCGCGAAAGAAGCCCGTGCTCTGGATCACCTTTTCCAACTGCTGAATGGGGGCAGTCGCCATCTTGCTCGCGGTCGGCCAGCGGCGAAACAACTCGGGGGTGACCATGTTCACCCGCGCGTCGGTACACTGGGCCGACAGGATCGTCGCGATGAGCAGTTGGAATGGCGTTTCATTCTCGAGTGCACAGGTGGCGTCTGGATAGTCGGCCTTGAGGCGTCGCAGGACTCGCGTTGCTTGTGCCTTTAAGTCTGGATCTGGCGGCGGCGCCGTTTGGCGCTGGGCTGGGGATTTGCCGTTGGCCTTCGCCCGTGGGGCGCTACGCTTCTTGCCCAACGCTGTCCGTCCCGCGGTTGCCATTCCGTGTCCCCAGAGATGATCCTGCGGCCGCGTTGATTTCGGTGCTCGGATCGCTAAAGCTGATCCGTTTGCCCATGGAACTCGAATCCGTTCCAGGTGCGGCTTGTTTGGGTCATTGTGAGCGTACTCGCAGTGCTGTCAAGCGACTGAGCGACCGGTGCCGGAAAGCCGTTGGAAAGGGGCAAAACCTTGACCCCGCCGATGGGTAAACCTAGACTTATTCAGTTGCATGGGCCTCGCCGTTTGGCCGGCTGGTCGCAAGGAATCTTCACCCATCAAGGAACCCGCCGATGAATTCGGCCGAATATATTGCCGATAGTCCGTACGCTCGCTTCGGGGAACTGGCCGTCAACGCGACGGTCGATGCTCGCAAGTCGTTCATCCGGAAAACGTACGCACATCTGACGGCAGCGATTTACGGCCTCATTCTCATCGAGATGCTCTACTTCAAGACGCTGCCTCTCGATAATTGGGTTCCGAATCTCTTCAGCCAGAAGTTCGGCTGGTTTGCGCTCTTCGGCGGCTACATGCTGATCAGTTGGATTGCCCAAAGTTGGGCCATCTCCGGTGCGACGCTTGGCAAGCAATACGCGGGCCTCATCGGCTACGTGCTCGCTTTCTCGGTGATTCTTTGCCCGATGCTCTGGATCGCGAATTTTTATGCCATGCAGATTGCCGGCCAGTCGGTTAGCGCAATCACCGTCGCGGCTATCGCGACGTTCGTCGTGTTCGGGTTGCTCACCGTGATTGTTTTCGTGTCGCGGGCCGACTTTTCGTTCCTCGGACCGATCCTGGGTATTTCCAGCTTCGTGATCCTGGCGATCATCGGCCTGGGAATGTTCGGTTTGCTGAATCTCGGCACGCTGTTCTTCGTGGGCGTCGTGGTCTTTGCTTGCGGCGCGATTCTCTACGACACCTCCAACGTTTTGCATAAATACCGTACCGATCAGTACGTGGCAGCTTCGCTGGCGCTGTTTGCATCGGTCGGCATATTGTTTTGGTACATCCTGCAAATTGTGATCTCGCTTTCCAATCGCCGCTAAGCGCGCTTACGGTACTTGATCACGATTGGCTCCTGCGAGCGTGCCCATGGCTACCGACGCGGACGAATACGATCCGCTGTATTTGAAGGGCATCGCGCACTTCAATGCATGCGAGTTCTTCGAGTCGCACGAAGTATGGGAGGACCTGTGGAAGAGTTACACAGGGTCGCTGCGCTTGTTCTACAAGGGCCTGATCCAGGCTGCCGTGGCATTGCACCACTTCGGCAATGGCAACATTCGCGGCGCTCGCAAGGTGTACCGCAGCAGTCGTGGCTACATTTCGCAGTACGCTCCACGGTGCGAGGGGCTCGATGTCGATAAGTTTCTCTCGGAGTTCGACACCTGCTTTGCCGAAGTAGACGCGAGCACCGAGGACTATCCGAAAATCGATCTGAATCCGGAGCTCATTCCCGAGATCTGGTTGGATCCTCCGGTCGAGCTGCCATCGATCGAAGTCGAAGAAGAAATTGAAGGGTAACAGGCGATGAATCCTTGGGACGCGACTGAACTCGACTTTGACGCGACGACTTTCTCCGGCGTCGCACGGTTGTTTCCGCTGCCAAATCTCGTGCTCTACCCGCATGTGATGCAGCCTTTGCACGTCTTCGAGGATCGCTACCGCGAAATGCTTGAAGACGCGCTCGCGACCGACCAATTGATCGCCATGGCGGTGCTTCAGCCGGGGTGGGAAGACGACTACGAAAGCCGACCGCCGGTCGTCGAGTATGCTTGCCTGGGCAAGGTCGTCGCCCATCATCGCTTGAAAGACGGGCGCTACAATGTGCTGCTGATGGGCGTGCAGCGGGTGCGAATCATCAAAGAG
The DNA here is from genome assembly GCA_964526975.1 of uncultured Planctomycetaceae bacterium. Lineage (GTDB taxonomy): Bacteria > Planctomycetota > Planctomycetia > Pirellulales > Lacipirellulaceae > JABDGM01. The sequence continues at coordinate 1,072 of CAZGMU010000196.1, read as the reverse complement.
CTTGAGCCGTTGCGCTCGTTCCGCAAGGCGCGGGTCGAGTTGATCGAGGATTGCTACGATTTCGATTCGTCGGCCGCTCGCAAGGAACTCCACGAGCGGCTTATCACGGCGTTTCGCAAGCACTTGCCGTGCGCCTGCCAGTTGCCGGAGCAATTGGAGAATATGCTTACCGAGCAGCTACCGCTTGGCTTGTTGACCGACCTGGCCGCCTACGCGCTGCCGCTTGACGCCGACGTAAAGCAGCAGCTGCTGGCCGAGTGCCGCGTTCGCTGCCGGGCCGAGATTCTCCTGGCCGAGGTCGAAAAACTCGCGGCCGCAGCGGTGGAAGCCGCCGCCGAACCGCCGCAGCGCGCCTTCCCGCCAGCCTTCAGCGAAAACTGATGATTTGTCATCCTGAGGGAGCACCGGGGACCGCAGGATCTCCGACCGGGTAGCGTTGCAACTCCACTTCGCTCAGAATGGCAGAAGGTGGTTTTCGCGGCCCGAAATTCGTGGCACATCGGGGCCGCTCGTTGTTTTAGGTTTGAAAGAAGTTCACGCGAAGGCGCAAAGAATACGAATCCATTTACCATAAAGGGCACGAAGATCACGAAGAAGAAAGAGTGAAGAAAGCTTTATCGCCGCAGCTTCATAAATTCTTTGTGCCCTTCGTGTCCTTGGTGGTTCAACTCATTGGTTTTTTTGCGCCATTACGTGAGACCTCTTATTATTCCAGCCTAATGCCGTGCTACTGTTTGATTCGGAAAAAGGTCAGTTTCTAAATGGCAAAGTCTTCAGATGCGTCCGGCGCACCATCACGGGATATCGGTAGCATTTCCGGTGAGCTCTCGGAAAACGACACCACCAGCACCCCGTCGACAGACGTGAGAGTCGACCTGCCCCGCATCGAGCGGGCCGTTCGCGAAATCCTAGCCGCCGTAGGCGAAGACCCTGACCGCGAAGGATTGCTGGAGACGCCGGCCCGCGTCGCGCGGATGTACAAGGAGTTGTTCAGCGGCCTGCGCGACGACCCCAGCATCCACCTCCGCAAGTTCTTCACCGAAAAATATGACGAGATGGTCCTCGTTCGCGA
>CAZGMU010000195.1:0-8841 GCA_964526975.1 uncultured Planctomycetaceae bacterium | reverse complement strand
CGGAATCCGCGATCGAAACATCGTCCTGGTCTCCAAGGACGCCAGGCACACGATTCAAGAATTGCGCTGAAGTAATTCGCGGTTATTGAACCTGTGGCAATCCCGATCGCCTTGTCGCCCTGCGTGGTCCAGACAAGCCGCCGCCCCCGAGAAAAACGGCATCCTCGCTAACGACTGGGTAAGATACAATGCGGCTCCGTACAGTACCCCATGACAGGGATGTCGTGACATGCCGCGTGAATTGCCGCCAACACATTCTCGTATTCTCATCATTCGCCTCTCTGCGATTGGCGATGCGATCCACGGGCTGCCGGTGCTCTGCGCCCTTCGACGGGCGCTGCCCGAAGCGTTTATTGGATGGGTTGCGGAAGGCGCGGCGGGCGATGTTCTAGAAGGGCATGACGCGCTTGATGCGCTCATTCGTGTTCCTCGGCGATTTTGGAAGTCGCCACGCGAAATCTTGAACATGCGGAACCGGCTGCGAGCCCACAAATTCGATATCGCGATCGACTTACAATGCCTGACCAAAAGCGCCATTACCGCCTGGCTAAGCGGCGCGGCGCGGCGAATTGGGCTGGCGGGCGAAGATGGGCGCGAGCTTAGTCGTTGGTTTAACAATGAACTGGTCGAAGCCCACGGTACGCATGTTATCGAGCATTATCTGAGCCTGCTCAGACCACTGGGCATCCAATCGCCCACGGTTGAATTCAATCTGCCGGAACGGGTCGCCGACGCGGAGTTTGTGGATCGGTTTCTACAAGCGAATGGGCTTGCCGGCAAGCGGTTTGCGGTGCTGAATCCGGGGGCAGGATGGCCATCGAAGGTTTGGCCGGCCGAGCGATATGGCGAGCTAGCCAGGCATCTTCACCAGGCGCATGGAATCGCGAGCGTAGCGGTTTGGGGGTTACCGAATGAAATTCCACTGGCGGAAAAAATCGTTGCCACAAGCGGAGGACATGCCCAACTCGCGCCGCCAACGACGATGCTTCAGCTTGCTGCACTCTCGCGTCGTGCAGTGTTATTCGTAGGCTCCGACACGGGGCCGATGCACTTGGCCGTTGCGGTGGGCACGCCCACGATCAGCATGCACGGACCAAGCCGCGGCGACTGGTGCGGCGCCTATGGGCCACAAAACATTCGGCTGCAAATCCGCTACGAAGACGGCTCGTCGCTCGAGCGACGGCAAGCCAACGACCTGGCTATGCGAGCGATTACCGTCGAAATGACGGCTCGTGCGTGTGATTATCTGCTGCGGTTGAATGCCGGCCGGAAGTGTGGCTAGGGTCGGATTACTCTTTTGTCCCTATTTGGCGCGTTGGTTGGAGATTCGGTGTTGCCGCCGCCGGTAAATTTTTTTGGGCGTGGTGATTAGCAACTTATTGATCTTCATGGATATAGATCTTGAGCCGGTTGGACGGGGGCGAGGACGCCCTGGCTCGCATGTGGCTCAATAAAGGCAGCGACCTACCCGCGCTCGTCGAGGACGCGATCGTAAACATGGCGCAGTTTGCGGATGTAGCGTGGCCATTCGAAACTGGCGAGGGCCAGATCGCGGCCGTTGCGGCCCATCGAGGTGGCCATTTCACGGTTGTCGAGCAATGTGAAGATCGCATCGGCAAGGGCAGTTATCTGTGAATCCGTCGTAGAGGCAGCTTCGGGGGCAGGGGGAGGCACGAGCAGACCGGTTTCGCCGTGGATGACAATCTCGGGCACGCCACCCGCACGGCAGGCGATAACTGGCTTCTCAGCCAGGGCCGCTTCGACGTAGACCAAGCCAAACGGCTCGCGGCGCGAGGGGAGGCACATCACGTCGATCGCTTGCATGAGATCGGGCACATCGCGGCGGAAGCCAAAAAGCTTGAACCGGTCGGCAATACCCAGCTCGCGAGCCGCCTGCTCGGCTTCGTGGCGCAGCGGCCCTTCGCCGAAGCACCAGAATTGAGCCTTGGGCAAACAGTTCAATACCAGCGAGGCGGCTTGAAGTAGCTCGCGGTGCCCCTTTTTCGGCGAGAGATGGGCGAACGTGCCGACGATGGGGGTATCGTGCTCAGCACCCAACTCTTGGCGAACGGCCAAACGTGAGCGTGTCGGCCGCATGTCGTCCGGGTCCATCGGATAATGCAATACCGTGACTCGGTCGGCGGCGATTCCCTTTTGGATCAGATCGAGCCGGACGGCCTCGGAGCAAGCGATCAGGTGGCTTTGCCGACGATGCCAATGGGGCGAGGTGAAACCGTGAACATGCCCGATCGAAGGAGGGCCATCCAGTTGCTCGAGCCAGCCGCACCACCAACTGGCGGTGGACAGGTGCGAATGAAGCAGGTCTGCCTGGAAACGGCGAACGGCGAGGGCTAGTCGAGGAATAGCCAGGAAGTTGGCTTTGCCGCCGATCCCCAGGCGATCGAACGGCAGATTGGCGGCGAGCAACTCCCGATTGGCCCGGCTGCGGCTAGTCACGACATGGCTGACGAACTGATCGAATGACGCGCGACGAGTCAATCGGGCCAGGAAAGTTTCGGCCCCGGCCATCTTCGAGGGCGTAATTGCATGCAGAACGCGCGGAGCTCGTTGTGATCGGAACGATGGTACGACGACGGGCTGCGAGACAGGCAGAGGTTGCTGCCCACGAACGACCTTGGCATGACGCCGAACTGAATCGATGGACAACATGGTTCCTAGCACCTGTCAGGCGGCCGATCGGTGGCGCGATTTGCGGGTGGAAACACTTTCGTCGAGAACTCGTTCGTACACCTGCTCCAAGGTGTAGATGAAGCGGTCCCAGCCGAACAAGCCCACGGCACGTTCATACGCGGCTTGGCCCATTCGAGCCGCGCGATCGCGGTTGGTAAGGAGCGTGAGGAGCGATTCGGTGATTGCCCCGCTATCGCGAGTCGGCACAAGAAGACCCGTCTGGCCATCTTCGATCGATTCGGGCGCGCCGCCCGAGCGGCATGCGATGCAGGGCTTGCGGGAAAGGGCCGCCTCGACGTACACGAGAGCGCATGGCTCGCGCCGCGATGGCAGCGCCATCACGTCGATCGCGTTCATGAGATTGGCAACGTCGCGGCGAAAGCCAAGGAAACGGACGTTATTCATCACGCCGGACTTTTCGGCGATTTCATGCAACTCGCGCCACAGCCTGCCCTGCCCCACGATCCAGAATTGAGTTTGCGGCAATTCACGTAAAACGGCGGGCATTGCTGCAAAGAGCTCCCGGTGGCCCTTTTTCGGCGACAGATGGGCGAATGTGCCGACCACGGGCGTTGTTGCATCGGCGCCATGCTCCGTGCGAACGATAAGCGGATCGCGAGTGGCGTAGAAGTCATCGGGCGATAGCGCGTTGTGAATCACGGTGAACCGCTCTGCGGGGATGCCTTGATCCACAAGATGCTGCTTCACGGCATGGGAGGCAGCGATCAGATGCGTTTGGCGGCGGTGCCACAGGGCGGAAGTGAAGCCTTGCACATGCCCGATCGAGGGTGGTCCGCCAAGACGCTCGAACCAGCCGCACCACCAACTGGCAGTGGAAAGGGTGGATTGGATGATCTCGGCCCGATGCTCACGGGCAGCCCTGGCAAGAACCGGCAGGGCCAGCAGACTGGCTTTGCCGCTGATGCGGCGGCGTTTGGCAGCCACGCCCAGGCGGCGTATCTCGGTCGCGGCGGGGCTGTTGCGCTTGATGATCGTCGCGATGTCGTGGCCACGGGCGATCATCCGGGGAGTCATGCGCACCAACTGCATCTCGGCACCAGACATACGCGAAGGCGTAATCACCTGGAGCACGCGGCGCGGACTTCGACATTGAGAGGGCAAGAGGGGCATGAAGGGAAGCGGGCGTCGGAATCGCGGCTAGCCTGCGAGGCGTTGCGAACGATACAGGTAGGGGTTGAGCGTGGGATCATTGTACATCTTCATTTGCCGGTAGATCTTGAGCTGCTTGCGGCCGGCCCAGATGTCGTCGAGCAGTTCGGCTAATGACTGCGAAAGATCAGCATGCTGCAACTGGCAGCGGGCCAGGCGCTCTCCGACGGTGGTCCGGTGTTTGTCGTCTGCCCCTTCGCGCGTGAATTGTTCGTGGAAGTGATAGATGCGCAAGGACATGATCGAGAGGCGATCGATCGCGCTGCCGGGCGTTTCCGTGTTCAGTTTGGCGCCTGCGCGGGGAAAGATGCCCACGGCGGCCAGTTGCTCAAGCACTGCTTCGTCGATCTTTTCAATCCAATCGTTGCGCTGCTGGTTGTAACGATCGATCGCGCGTTTTACTTCAGCGATGCGGGTATCGGTGACATCTGGGCTGCGGGCGATGTCCTCTTCGTGCCACAAAAGAAAGTTAAATTGGTGCTGCTGGCAAACCGTGGCCAGCAGGCCCGTGTAGGAATTATCGGGATCACAGGCATGCCAACGAGCCACGGTTTCGTGTTGAAGGCTGGTGATCTGACGAACAAGCTGATGGGGATCTGGCAGCATGGCAGGTCTAAGGGGGGGAACGGATCACGAGCGCACAGAATGTGGGGCCGGATGATAGGATTTTTGGGGAAATGCGGCAATACGGCCTTGCCAGCATGGGTTGCGGGGAAAGCTGGTTTTTTAGGGGTGCTTTGTTTAAAAGTCGAGCTAAGCCGCAAGCGGATGGGTGACGGAAGGTAAGGGGCTTCAGTTTATGGAATAAGGGAGTTGGCGTTGACTGCATGATATTTCCGGCTCGCATCGTATTGGCGTCGAGCCGTAGAATGACAGCATGACTGAAAAAACAAGAATTATCCAAGTGGTGGCGCTGGTCGCCTTCGCCGTTATTGCAACCTGGTATGGGCTCGGAGGCAGCGTCTTTGCCGAGCCTGCTGCTCCTTTGACAAACGCGGTGGCACTGCCTGGCGAGGTCGCTCCACCAAAACCAACGAACCCCTTGGATGCCCAGCGGGCTTATGGGTACTTGCTAGAAATCTGTGCGATTGGGCCACGACCGAGCGGCTCGCCGGGGATGGAAAAACAGCAAGCATTTTTAGAGGAGTACTTTAGGAAGCTCGGCGGCAAAGTGTCGCTTCAACGGTTCAGAGCTGAACATCCGAAGGGTGGCGAAGTCGCGATGGCGAACATCCTGGTCGAGTGGCATCCGGAACGGAAGGAACGGATTCTGCTTTGTGCCCATTACGATACGCGGCCGCACGCGGACCGTGACATCGATCCTGCCAAGAGACGCGAAGGAGCGTTTATCGGCGCCAACGACGGCGCGAGCGGCGTGGCCGTGCTGATGGAACTGGCGCATCTGATGCCCAAACTCGAAGGGCCACTAGGCGTTGACTTTTTGCTCGTCGACGGCGAGGAACTTGTCTACACCGAAGGCCAGGACCCGTACTTCCTGGGCAGCATTTGGTTTGCGCGGCAGTACGCAAAGAATCCGCCATCCCACAAATATCGTTGGGGGGTCGTGCTCGACATGGTTGGCGATGCGAACCTGAGCATCTACCAGGAACGGCACAGCGCGACGTGGAGTGAAACGAGGCCCCTGGTAAAGAGCATTTGGGGAACTGCCGCACGGTTGGGAGTGAAGGAGTTCATTCCGCGAGTCGGGTATGTGGTTCAAGACGATCATGTGCCGTTGCGAAATACGGCCAAAATCCCGACGATCGACTTGATCGACTTTGCCGACGCAGGCGGCACGACGCCTCCGGGGTATTGGCATACGACGCAGGATACACCGCAACGATGCTCCGGGTCTTCGCTGGCCAAAGTGGGATGGGTGGTGTATGAATGGCTGAAGAGTGAGCAACTGGCGGCCAACGCTAAGCCGCAAGCGGCTAACGGCGCGAAAGTGAATCCTTAATCATCCTATGATTGGTACTTGCATCGTTTCACTGTTGTTGATTGGTCTGTCGGGTGGGCTACTCGATTTGCATCGTCGTAGTTGGCGCACGGTTCAGCAACTGGACGCAGTTTCGGCTGGAGACTTTCGCTTTGCCCGGTCGCAATACCGGCGGCGGATGCAGGCCAGCGGCACGATCGGCGTATTGGGAGTGATACTCGCGGTTTATCCCTTGGTGCCGCACGCGCCCCTGCCAATCACACTCTACCTGCTTGCGATCACGTTGGCCTGCATGTCGATTATGCTGCTGGCGGCGGTAGATGCCTGGGCTTCGCGACAAAACTTTTTGCGGCTGCGGAACGAGCAGGTGGCGACGCACCTGAAACTTGCTGGCGAACTTAGCCGAGAGCAGACGCGATCTCATGACGGTTGATCCGCTTCGGCTAGCGATCGCACTTATCCCTTTGGCGGCTTATATGTTGCTGCTAGGGCTCGTGAATTTGCGGCGTCGGCCATTCCTTACCTCTGGCGGTTGCGATTTGGCGGCACTGGGCATCGCGCTAACTGGCCTCGTGTTTGTCGGGCCGATCGAGCTGTTTCGCCCCGCCGCGGCAACGCGGTCGTTCGGCAATTACATCTGGCTGTTTCTGATCCTCTTTTACTGGCTATTACTCGTGCTGACCGGGCTGCTCGCTCGGCCGCGACTGGTTGTTTACAACATTAGCGCGGAAGAGTTGCATCCCGTGCTGGCCGAGGTTGCAAGTCGGCTCGACGCGACCGGCCGCTGGGCAGGCAACAATTTGTCGCTGCCCCGACTCGGGGTGCAGTTGCACTTGGATAGCCTCGACATCATGCGCAATGTGTCGCTCGTCGCCAGCGGAGGTCGGCAAAACCTCGACGGCTGGCGGCGGCTTGCACGCGAGTTGAGTCGGTCGCTCTCGTCGATGCGTGTGAAAACCAATCCGCGTGCGATTGGTTTTCTTGCCGCGTCATTGGCAATGTTCACCATTTGCCTGACGTTTCTATTCTTGCGCCAAGCAGAGGTGATACGGGAAATGAACGAGGTGTTTGGGTTCTAAGGAACGAGGAGGAAGTACAAGGTACAAGGTACAAAGTACTGAGTATGGAAATACGAAACGCAGGAGACCACATATCTGGCTCTTGACCCTCAACTCTCAACTCTCAACTCCTCCGGCGCCCCGCCCATCTCGCGCTCGAACGCAATCCGAAAAGCCTGGTGTCCCTGGGCCAGCTTCTCGCCATAGATCGACCGCAGCTCGTGTTGCAAGGCGGCTGCCGTGGGAAAACCATCTGGAATCGCGTCCGCATCGGTAAGGGCGTCAATTTCGACCGGCTCGACCAGCGTGATTCGGATATAGCCCACACCTGGAATATAGCTCCGTTGGCCGGACTTCATATGGCGGAACTTCCAGAGCCGAATCGTCTGAGTTTTCTCGCCAGAGCGAATGGCGGGCAGGAATTTCTTTTTGAAGAGGAGCATGGAAATCGAAAAAAGAGCCGGGGGGCGAAAAATAGGCCTGGAAACTGTTATCGATACTGGCCCTCGTCTGCACTTGCAAGCGGGCAAGGGAGGCTTATAATTTTTCTTTTACCACATGCGGGTGTAGCTCAGTTGGTAGAGCACAACGTTGCCAACGTTGTTGTCGTCGGTTCGAATCCGATCACCCGCTTTTTAGGCTATCGGCTTTCGGCTGTCAGCTATCGGCCAGAAGAGATGGTTCTGGCCGACAGCCGATAGCTGAGAGCCAACAGCCAATACGTGGCCCGCACTTTTTGGGAATCAAAGGGCGCGGGCCGTTTTGCTTTTACAGCCTTTTATAGGGTAATCAGGCACATGGCCCGCGATCGAGCCAAAGACAAAGTGAATGACGAAGAAGAGTCAGGTGCCGTCGCGGTTGAAGCGGGCGGTGAGGACGAACCCAAGGAAAAGTTGGAACTCGATGTCCAGGTGACCAATCCCAGCGCCTGCGAACGGCACGTGACGGTCACGATCTCGCGTCCCGATATCGAACGCTATTTCGACGATGCGTTCGGCGAAATGATGCCGACAGCCGCCGTGCCGGGCTTCCGCACGGGCCGCGCGCCGCGCAAGGTCGTTGAGAACCGTTTCCGCGATGAAGTCTCCGACCAGGTGAAGAGCTCGCTGTTGCTCGACAGCCTGGAGCAAATCAGCGAAGAGCAGCGGTTCACGGCGATCAGCGAACCGAATTTCGATCTCGAAGCGGTCGAAGTGCCCAAAGAAGGGCCGATGACATTCGAGTTCACGATCGAAGTCCGGCCTGAGTTTGACATGCCGGAATGGAAGGGCCTTAAGCTCAACCGGCCGGTCCGAGAATTTACCGATGCCGACATCGACGAGCAGCTCTCGCAGATGCTGGCTCGCTATGGTCAACTTGTGCCCTTTGAAGGGGCCGCTGCCGATGGCGATTACCTGTCGGTGAATATCACGGCTAAGGCCGACGGACAGCAGGTGGCTCACGAAACCGAAGCAGTGGTGCGCATTCGCCCGACGTTGAGCTTCCGCGATGCTCGATTGGACGGCTTCGACAAGCTGATGAATGGCGTCAAGCCTGGCGACAAGCGCGAGGCAGAGGTCACGCTGAGTAAAGACGCGCCGAACGAAGAGCTGCGCGGCAAGAAGGTCAACCTCGAATTCGAGGTGCTGGATGTCAAGAAGCTGAAGCTGCCGGAGTTGGACGAAGACTTCCTGCAAGAGCTAGGTGGATTCGAAAGCGAGCAGGAACTGCGAGATGCGATCCGCAAGAACCTGCAGCGCCAGTTGGAATATCAGCAACAGAAGATCGCCCGCAGCCAAATCTCCTCGCTACTCACCAAGAGCGCGGATTGGGAGTTGCCTCCCGGCCTGCTGCAGCGGCAAAGCGCCCGTGAGTTGGAGCGGGCTGTCATGGAATTGCGACGCAGCGGCTTCAGCGAAGCGGAAATTCGTGCCCGCGAGAACATGCTGCGGCAGAACAGCGCCGCCAGCACGGCCACGGCCCTCAAGGAACACTTCATCCTCG
>CAZGMU010000194.1:0-8924 GCA_964526975.1 uncultured Planctomycetaceae bacterium | reverse complement strand
TATCTGGTGCATTTCATTCGCGATATGAGCGAGCGGCGGCGGCGAGGGATAGCTCCGATACAAGTATCCGCACCAGGTCCGGCGAGCCAACCAGCGCCGTCGCCGACCGAGAAACCCGCCGAGCCTGGTGCGGCCCCCAAAGCGGCCGCGACCGACAAGCCTCATGCGTCCCCTTCGTAGATGTCAGTTTTTTTTCGGCCGCGATTTCGTCTGTCCTTCTGAGCGAAGTAACTTGTTATGGCGACCATTGAAGATAAACAACGCGAACTGAGCCAGTTGTCGGATCGAGTCGAGCAACTGGAAGCCGAGTTGGCAGCCGCCGAAGTTGCGCCGTTTCAGCCGCATGGTTACTACGCGGCTTATTATGCGACGACCGGCTTCATGCTGGGCATCTTCGGCGCGATGAGCAGTTTGCTACTCAACATTGTGGGCTCTGCGCTCATCGGTCAGCATCCGCTGGAATTAATCCGCGTTTATCTCACGTTTCCTTTGGGAGATCGGGCGCTGGAGCTAGACAGCGGTCTGGCACTGGCAATTGGCTGCTGTTTGTATTTAGGAACCGGCATGTTGCTCGGTATTCCCATCTATCTGGCGCTGACGAAGTGGGGCGCCAGCGGCGGCTTCGTGAAGCGAATGATGATCGCCAGCATTGCAGCAATCATTATTTGGGTGATCATGTACTACGGAGTGCTGTCGTGGTTGCAGCCGGCTTTGGTGCGGATGTCGCCGGAGAACTACATCATCCATCGCGTACCTCCTTGGGTAGCGTTGCTGACGCATCTTGTGTTTGGCTGGACGATGGTCTTGGTCTACCCGCTGGGAGACTTTGTGGCGTATCGCCGACCGATGGAGCAAACGAATGAGTAAATCTGATACGCAAGCTGTTGCCAGCGAGCTTCCGCAGCACAACGACCTGGTCTGCGAGCAGCTAGTCATTTGGTACTTTCTCGTGGGATTGTGCTATCTGTTCATCTCGATGACGGGCGGGCTGCTAATGGCCCTGCAGTTGGTGCATTGGAACGCGCTGCAAGGGATCGAATGGCTGTCTCCGGGGCGTTGGCGAATGGTTCATACCAACGCGATCGCCTACGGCTTCATCGCCAACTGTTTCCTGGGAGCACTGCATTGGGCGATCCCGCGGTTGACGCTGCGGCCTGTTATGAGCCGCTCGCTGTCTTATTTTATCTTTTTTGCCTGGCAAGTAGTCGTGATTGGCACGGCTATCGGCATTTTGGCGGGGCAGGCCCAAGGCGTTGAATGGGGCGAGACGCCGATTTGGATCGATCCTTTGGCGCTGGTCGGGTTGCTGCTGGTGACGATCAACTTCATGGGGCCTATTTCGCATACGAAGGGGCCCTTGTACGTTTCGCTATGGTACTTCATGGCGGCGTTTGTTTGGACGTTTCTGACTTACGCCATGGGGAATTTCATTCCGCAGTACTTTGTCTCTGGGACGAGCGCCGGCGCTGTGGGCGGATTGTTTATTCATGACTTGGTCGGTTTATTCGTCACGCCGCTTGGTTGGGGCTTGATGTATTACTTCGTGCCCATTCTGCTGAAGAAGCCAGTTTGGAGTCACGGTCTGTCGCTGGTTGGATTCTGGGGATTGGCGTTCTTCTATCCGCTTAATGGTATTCACCACTTCCTCTACACGCCGATCCCGATGTTTCTGCAGTACGGAGCAATCGTCTCCACGGTGGCAGTCGAGTTGGTCGTGACCACGGTTATCATCAACTTCTTCGGAACGATCTGGGGCTCGGGGCGTTCGCTCATTACCAACCTGCCCATTCGGTGGTTCTACACGGGAATGGTTCTGTATTTCGTCACCTGCTTGCAATGCTCGATGCAAGTGACGCTTACGTTCCAGAAGGTCATTCACTTTACGGATTGGGTGGTTGGTCATGCTCATCTGGTGATGTTCGGCGTATTTTCGATGTGGCTCTTTGGCACGATGACTTACCTGTTCCCACGATTGCTGAAGCACGAATGGTATAGCCGCGATCTTTGCGAGTGGCACTACTGGCTTTCGACGGTGGGAATCACCGTGATGGTGGGCGATTTGACTCTGGCCGGGTTGTTTCAGGGATTTTATTGGGTTTCGCTGCAACCTTGGGATAACTCGGTTGCCGTTTCGCAACCGTTTTGGATTGTGCGCGTATTCGCCGGGCTGGCGATCATCAGCGGCCAAATATGTTTCGTTTATAACCTGTGGAAAACGTGGCAGTTGTCCAGAGGGCGTGTTTCAGCAACATCGTCGACGGGTTACCAGGCCCCGGCTGGCAGCGCCTTGTCTGGGAGTTAGTCGCTCGCGGCGTTTTTTGATTGATAGATACCTATGTTCGAAAAGAAATCCGGTGTACTGTTGATTGGCGGTTTGGGGTTCTTCCTATTCGCGTTCCTGTCGAATGCGGTCGTGCCGATCTTGATGTATCGCCATTTGCCCGAAAAGACGGCCGAGCAGGAAGTCAGCCAAAACCTGATGTACCAGTTCGAGGATCTCAGCTTGCGTTATCCAACGGAGTTCGAAAAGCATGTCGGCAAGGCAAGCGAACAGAACTGTGCCGATATGCTTCGGTTGGGGCGCTCGATCTATGTTGGCGAAGGTTGTTGGCATTGCCACAGTCAATTCGTGCGACCCGTGTCGAACGAAAGCCAGCGATGGGGACCAGTCTCGACCACGATCGAGTACCAGAACGAATTGCAAAGGCCGGTGATGTTCGGCACTCGCCGAGTCGGGCCCGATCTGAGCCGCGAAGGTGGGCGGCGGGGCAACGATTGGCATGCCGTTCATTTCTTTGATCCGCCGTCCGTGTCGACCGGCTCGCCAATGCCCAGGTACCCCTGGTTATTCGACGGTGCTCCCGATAAGCCCAACAAGCGCGGCTTGGCCTTGATCTTGTATGTTCAATGGCTGGGCTCGTGGTTGGAAAGCTACCCGCTTTATGAGAAGTTCGAACCTATCGACCAGATGATGGCGAACCCACTCGAGTAAATATCATGCCTACCGAAAACCCCAGACCGAAACAATCACGGGTGCAATTTTGGACCGTCACGGTTCTTGCCAGCTTGATCATTGTTGGCTGCCTGTTGGGCTTCGCGGAAAAATTCATCCAGCTTGTGAAGATCGTGTGGGGCGACCCCGACGGCGTGTTTGCGCTGACGCCGATCATGAATTATCTGCTAGCCAGTTTTGGCTTCCTGTTTTTGTTCGGGTGGGCTGCCGCCAACGGCATGTTCCGCGATATCGAAGGACCAAAGTACACGATGCTCGAAAGAGAGCAACAGTTGGACGAATCCGAGCATTACAATTCACGCACGATCTGCGAGGAACGCAAGCGATGAACCAGCCTGTCGAATCCCAGCCAACTCAACCGCCCGAAAACACTTCGGCCGCGGTCGAAAATCGCTTCCATACCTATGTAGGTAATCGCATTCCCTGGTACGTGCGGCTGATCTGGCTGTTGTTCTGGATCTTCGCCATTTACTACGTGACAGCCTACTTGTTTCCCGATCTACAGACGTCTGTCTTCAAGCCGCAGTGAATAACGAACCCGACTCGGTACTGTCGTGTGACTACTGTGGGCTGCCAATACCTGGCCGACGGTTGACCCGAGTCTCGCTCGCAGCCGGCTCCGAGCCGATTTACTGTTGTGGTGGATGCCGGTTTGCGGCCGGAATTCTTGCCGCCGAGAGCTCGGAGGGGCATGCACACCAGTTGCTGTTGCGATTGGGCTTCGCCACATTCTGCACGATGAATGTGCTGGCGTTCAGCATGGCGCTGTGGAGTCGCGACGTATACAGCTCACACGTCAGCGAGACCACGGCCTTCGCAGGTGCGCTCGACGAATTATTTCGCTACGCGACGTTGCTCTTTGCCATCCCGGTGCTGGTTTTGCTAGGCGGCCCGCTCTTGTCCAACGCGTACCAGGCCGTGCGGCGGGCAATGATCACGGCGGACCTGCTTGTTCTGTTGGGGGTTGTCAGTGCGTTCGCCTATTCGATTGTCAGCGTGGTGCGAGGCGAAGGACGCATCTATTTCGAAGTTGGCTGTGTGGTACTGGCGTTCTTGACGCTCGGGAAATGGCTCGAGGCGAGCGGCCGGTTGAAGATGAATCAATCACTCGATGAGTTGACGAAACTCCTCCCGCCGTTGGTTCATTTGGTGTCTGGAGATGTCGTCAAGGATGAACCCCGTGAAAATGTTCGCGTCGGCGATACGATTCGCGTGCTGGCTGGGGAGCGGTTTGCGATCGACGGGCGAATCGAATTAGGGACGGCCGAGATCGACGAGCAGATCGTAACGGGCGAAAGTCGAACGATACTCAAAGTGCCGGGCGATCCTGTTTTCGGCGGCACGCTCAACGTAGACGGCGACTTGCGGGTGGTTGTGACGGCCGCCAGTGGCGATGAAACGGTTTCACGCATGCTTGATATGGTTCGCCGGGCTCGTCGGGCTCCTGGCCGGTTCCAACGATTGGCTGATCAAATCGCCGCGACGGGTCGAGCGCTCGGATCCGCTGTGCCATCGCCGCGTGGTTCGTTCCCGTGGTGGCGGTCGTTGCGCTCGGAACCGCTTGGCATCGTGGGCAAGCGGAGGGGATCGATGCGGGGATTCTTTCCGGTCTGGCGGTTGCCTTGATTGCTTGCCCCTGTGCGTTTGCCTTGGCGACGCCCATGGCGATTTGGACAGCGTTGGGGTGCGCGGCTCGCAACCATATTCTATTTCGCAATGGCCAGGCGCTTGAACAACTGGCCCGTGTTCAATCCTTGTTTTTCGATAAGACCGGAACGCTCACCAGCGGCGAAGCGGAAGTGGAGACTGTTCTCGTCGCGGAATCGACCAACCGTGAGGAAGTGCTCGAACGAGCCACGCTGCTTGCCGGAGCGTCGAATCACACATTTTCGCAGGCCATTCGCAAATATGCGAGCGGCGAGATTGGTGGCGCCGCGACTGCCGCCGTCACAACGATTCCAGGCAAGGGCCTATGGATGCGCTTGGGAACGGAGGTCGTCTATTTGGGCAGCCGACGAATGATGAAGGATTTTTTTCTTGTCACCCCCAGTTCGCTGGCAAGCTGTATTGCAAAGTTTCAGGAAAGCTCATCGCTGACGTACCTTGGCTGGGGCGATCGCGTTCAGGCGGTTTTCGTTCTTCGAGAACAGCTAAGGCCCGAAGCGCAGCACGCGATGGCCGATTGCCAGCGCCTTGGCGTGCAAACAGTGGTGCTGACAGGCGACCACGCCAGGCGTGCAGCACGGCTAGAGCAAAGATTTGCGACGAAAGTGGTCGCGGAGCAGTTGCCGGCTGACAAACTGGCCGCCATCCATGCCGCGCGCAGGCGGGGAAATGTTGTCGGGATGGTCGGCGACGGCATCAACGATGCCCCGGCCCTGGCCGCCGCGGATATTGGCGTCGCGATGGGCTGCGGCGCCGATCTGTCGCGCGACTCGGCGTCGATGTGCCTGCTGTCGAACGATCTGGCCCAAATTCCCTGGTCTATTCTGTTGGCTCGGAAAACAACGCGCATCATTCGCCAGAATTTGTTTTGGGCCTTTATCTACAACATTGTGGGGGTCGGGCTCGCAATGAGCGGGCATCTCAACCCGATCTGGGCGGGAATCGCGATGGTCGTGAGCAGCGTTTTCGTTGTCACCAATTCGTTGCGACTCAATCGCTTTTCTGAACGGACAGATACCCTATCGCCATCGATCGCCGAGTGTGAGCCCAATCCGAAGTTGCAAGAAGCGCTGCCGGTGGATTCCCATGCACTTCGAATCGACGATGCGCGCGAAACGCAAGTCGCTGCTTTATGACCGAATTGCCCCTCATCTTTGTCGGCGGTTTGCTAGGGTCCTCGCATTGCCTAGGCATGTGTGGTCCGCTGGCGATTGCGCTGGGGGTGCCAAGCCACAATCTATCGCATAATTTCCGGCGACAGCTATTTTTTAGCGTTGGCCGGTTGAGCACTTACGGATTTATGGGAGCCCTCTCCGCTTTTGCCGGGCTTTGGCTCAGCCAATGGACGTGGCTGGCCACGAGCGCTCAAGGGCTCCTCGCGGTTATTGGCGGAGCCGTGCTCGTTGTGCTTGGCCTGACCACGGCTGGCATACTCCCTCGACTGAAAGCAGGCTGGATCACGCCGAATTCGTGTGCGGCCGCTAGCTGGCTGAAGTCGCTGCTGCTCTCCCCCAGTAAATTGAGCGCGCTACTGGCTGGCGTCTTCACCGGATTCATTCCATGTGGATTGGTTTATGGGTTCCTGGCCGTGGCGGCCGCTTCCGGCGATGTCCTGCGTGGCTGGCTCATCATGACGACGTTTGGAGCCGGTACGATGCCCCTTATGCTACTTGCTGGTTGCGGGGCCACGCTGATCAGCATCGCGACCCGCGCCCGCCTCCTTCGACTTGCCGCGTGGTGCATTGTGGTTACGGGGGTCATATCGATTGCCCGTGGCGCGGGTGATCTGCGTGGAGCAGCCCCGGCGAAGTCGTGCCCATTCTGCCACCCCTCACACGTCACAACGCTTCACGAACAAGTGCGCCGGGAAGGCGAGAACCAGCCGCATCCATCCACGCGCACAACAGACAACCACTAATTTCATTTTCAAAATCGCACCACCATGTCGCGAAAAATCACGCGGACAGATGTTAATTTCCTTTTGGACACAGTTCTCTTGTTGCTATTTGTCGCGCTGTGCATTTGCTCCGTCATTTTGGAGTTCGTTTTTCCTCCTGGCACCCGAGCGGAAGGCTGGCAACTCTGGTCGAAATCCTACAACGAATGGAGCCGCTTTCGATTTGGCATTTTGTCATTCCTGGCGGGCGCCGTGTTGTTGCACATTATGCTCCATTGGAGCTGGGTTTGTGGCGTCGTGGAAAGCAGGACTCGCGACAAATCGCAACCAAAAATTCCAAATGACGATCCTAGCCGCACGCTCTGGGGAGTAGGTCTTTTGATCGCAATCATCAACATCGCAGGCATCGTCATTGGACTAGCGGCAATTACGATCAAATCGCCCTAGGGAACGACTCAATAATAAATTTCCGACTTTCAGAATAACCACGGAGACACGGAGGGCACGGAGAAGAGATCCAGGAATAGGAACACTAATCTTTACTAATTCCCGCTAATATCAACTATCAAAGAAGAGACTAGAACTGGTTTCAAAACCCTGTTTTCGTGGTAGCTGAATTTGCAAAAATTCGGCTTCTACCGGTGTTTCCGAATTCTTGCGAATTCAGCTACGGTTTTGAAAGAGCTTCTATTTTCCATCTCATTCCTGATTCTGATTGATAAGTGTAGGTCAGTGATGATTCATGTTCTTCTGTCTCTACTTCCGTCTTCTCTGTGTCCTCCGTGCCTCCGTGGTGAATCCCAATTGCCGAAGTTATTTTTTGAGTTATCCCTAGGTTCGAAATTCCAGCGGTACACGTAGCGGATTTAAGTATGACGCAGGTAACCAATCCAATAAAATGGTACCATCGTCCGCCTGAGCACGCTGGATTCGTCCGTATGCCGCATCGACTATTTGCCCGTTACACCGACCTGCAATCCTATGTCAATTGGGACCAATCCGATGCCGAGCGTATCGCCAAGATTGCGAAGATTGTCGATCGAAATATGGAATCGTTGGTCGACGACTTCTACTCGGAGCTGCAAAAGCATCCGGATGCGTCGCGAGTAATCACGGGAGGCTCGGCACAAATTGCCCGGCTGATGGAGAGTCTGCGTAACTGGTTGCGCGAATCGCTGCAAGGCCGCAGTGATGCGGGGTATGTCACACGCCGTTGGAACATCGGCTTGCGCCACGCCGAAATCGGGCTCAATCCGGCATTTGTTGCCGCGGCTATGTCGCGGTTGAGGAATGGAATCATTGGCGTGGTATGTGCCGAGGCTGAGCTGCCGCCGCTGGATCTACGCGCCACCGTTCAATCGATCAACAAGATGATCGACCTCGATCTCTCGATCATCCACGACGCCTATGAAACCGAGTACTTGCGCCGCGAGAAAGCGGCGGAGCATGAGCGGAGCGAGGCCAAGTTTCGCATGCTCGTCGAAACGGCCGTCGGCCTTGTGATGATCGTCAAAGAAGATGAGACGGTTGTTTACTCCAGCCCCGATTGTGAAGAGCTGACCGGGTATCGAGTGAATGATGTGTTGGGAAATCGTTTCACGTCGCTGTTGATCGCCGAACCGGCGCGCGAGGAAGTATCAACCGCGCTGGCAAGGACGATTAAGGGCCAGCCTATCAAGGCCTTTGACGGGCCGATCACCCATTGCGATGGGCGAGAGCGCTGGTTCGTTTGGAATGCCCAGCGGCTCGACGACTTCGAAGGCACGCCGGCGGTGATCGTCGTCGGTCAAGACGTCACCGAGCAACGCGAAGATCAGCAAAAGCTGCTTCGCTCCGAACGCCTGGCCGGCATCGGCCAAATGATCACGGGCATCGCGCATGAGAGCCGAAACGCGTTGCAGCGAATCCAGTCTTGCACCGAAATGCTGGAGCTCGAGGTTGAAAACAATCCCGAAGCGCAGCGCCTTGTCCAACGGCTGCAAGAGGCCCAAGACAATTTGCTGCGGCTTTTCGATGAGGTTCGCAACTTCGCGGCGCCCATTCAGCTTCACATGGAGCCTTGCCGCTTGAGCCGTTTGTGGCACGAAGCTTGGAACCAGTTGGAGAAATCACGCACCGGGCGTGACGCCGAACTCTCTGAAAAATACCCCAATGACCATCTGCTGCTCGCCCTCGATCGTTTTCGGATAGTTCAAGTCTTTCGAAACCTGTTCGAAAACTCCTTGGCCGCAAGCTCTGATCCCGTGCGGGTAGAAATTCGTTGCGAACACATTCAATTGCAGGATCGTCCGTTCACGCAAATATGCGTCCGCGACAATGGTCCCGGTCTGACGCCCATCGCCAAACAAA
>CAZGMU010000193.1:6679-9004 GCA_964526975.1 uncultured Planctomycetaceae bacterium | reverse complement strand
AATTCGCAAGAATTCGGTTCTGACTATTGGGCCGGACTCTTGCGAGTCCAGCTACCCCCATCCATTTGCCACTGACAGGCCACTAGCCGGCCCGCCCAACCGCCGCCCGCGCCCAGCCGCCAGTAAGCAACTACCCGCCAGCAGCAATAACGCGGAGCCCGGCTCCGGCACGGTGGTGCCCAGGTAGCGATCGAGAACGGCGTTGAAACCGGCGACCGACAGGCCTTCGCCAGTCACCCGCGCTCGGAAGCCGGCGATGTCTTGGAAATCGAGCCAGCCGTTGCCGTTGAAGTCGCCGCCTTGTTGGGGGAGAATCTCGCATTCGCATTTGGCAAAATACTTGGTTGTGCTGCTGTTCATCAGGCCGAAGGCGAAGAGCTCGTAGTCCTTTTCGTCGAAGATGTCGTCGCCGTTCATTTCGCCGCCGCCATATTCCGCGCCCTGGGCATAGGCCGTGGCGCCGATCGTCTTCAATCGGAAGTACACCTCCATGCTGCCAGTCGTTTCCACGCTGTCGAATTTGCCCGAGATGCTTCCCGCCGCCACGATCGGGACGAGCGTGCCGATAGCCTCCGCCCCCAGATTCGAGGCATCGATCTCAAGCGTCCCGCCCAGCGTGGCCGTGCCCTGTACGTTCATCGAATCAAACTGGCTGTGGCTATCGATCTCGACCACGAGCTTGCCGCTGGCGCTCTGTTGGTAATCGCCCTTCACATCCAGGTGGCCGATGCCATCGATCCCCAGATCAAGAATCGCCGCTTGCCCTCCGGCTGTCTCGCCCACTTGCATATTACCCAGCACCGTGCCGTTGCCGACGACCGTGCCGCCCGACTGAACTCGCATGGCGCTCGTGATAATCGTGCCCCCTTCCAATTCCACGACGCCCTTGTTTCCCACATCCAGGCCGACTGTCGCCGACAGGCTGCTCCGTTCATCCACGCTCACGACGAGCGGATTCGTCGTTCCCGAAATCGCCAGCCGATGCGTAAAGCCATCCAGCGACTTCGGTATCGAAGGCAACTCCTCCACATCGAGCCGTTGCACATGGTTCGACCCGTTTTCGATCGTGATGATATCTTGCGACGTGGGCACCCGCGTCAGCCAATTGGCCGCGTCCGACCAGTTCGTCGTTGCCGCCACCGTCGGCTCGAGCCCGTTGTTCGAAAGGGGCGAGACGAATTTCAGCTTGACGCCCGTACTGGAATATTCCACGTCGACCGCCACGTTGGGATTGATCGACGCCAGGTTTGGCGAGACCGAGATCGAGTTGAACTCGCCGATCCGGTTGCTTGCCAGGATCAACTGCTGCTGGTGCCCCACTTGCGGCACATAGCCGTTGATGATCGGCACATCGAGCCTGCCGGCCAGCGAGGCCGTGCCGGTGACGATCAGCATGTCGTGCTCCGCACCGGGGATGGTTCCGCCAACTTCCATCTCCAGCGTGCCGCTCGTGCCTTGCAGGTAGTTGCCCGCGATGACCATGATCTCCGGCGAAAATCCGGGCGCAACGGTTCCCAGATTAGCCACGGTCCCTTGCACCTGCAGCTTGCCGCGTAACGCGCTTCCCGGCAGCAGCCCGAGGATGTTCGCTTTGACCGTTCCCCGCCCGGTAAGCGTCTGGCCGCTCGTAAGCTCGTAAACAGGAGTGGCCGTATCGTAAACATCCAGCGTTGCGCCGGCATCGACCGTAATCGTGCTGCTGCCGCTCATATTGATGGCGGGGTCGAGGTGTAGCGTTCCGGCTTGAACATTCGTATTGCCCGAGATCGCGCCGGCGCCGCTGAGGTAGATCGTGCCCGAGCCGCTCTTGATGAGACCGCTGGTGCTGGTCAGCGGAGCGCTAATCGTGTGGCTGCCGGCCAGCACGTTGATGTTGCTTCCGGTCAGCGTCAATCCATGCGTGCCGTCACCGGCGATCGTGTAGCTGTTCGAGGCGTTGTTGAATTCCAGCTCGCTGACCGAGAAATTGTTGTCGACCGTGATCGTTGTCGGCCCGATAATCCCGCCGCCGAAGACGACTTTCTCATCGCCGTCGGGCACGAAATTGGGCGTCCAGTTCGTGCCGGTGCCCCAGTTGCCGCTGCCGGTTGCGTTCCAAAAATACGGACCGAGGTTCGCGAATCGCTGGATCGTCCCGCCGCCATAGGAGATACGGTTGATGCCTTCGGGGAACAGGCTGTTGAGCAGGATCGTCGAGTTGGCAGTGGAATCCCAAGCGTAGACGTTGAGTCCGTTGAGCGCCAGCGTCGAGTTATTGAGCAATTGCAGTCCCGATTGCCCGCCAATGCCGTAGAGATAGAGGGCTTCGGCCGCGCCGCCCGAGCC
>CAZGMU010000193.1:0-6669 GCA_964526975.1 uncultured Planctomycetaceae bacterium | reverse complement strand
ACGAGGTCAGTAAGCCGAAGACTCGACTTCTGCGTGGCCGTGCCGACGATCAGTTGTCCGATACCGAAGTTGCCGCTGTTCGTCGACGCTGTGCCCGAGACGCCCACGTCCGTCCCGCCGATTTCAAGCGTTTGCAAGCTGCTGCCGTCGAAGTGGACCTTGCCGGTTTGAAGCTGGACGAGGGATTCATTTGTGTGCTGGAGATTGAAGTTGCCCCCCAGCCGCAACTCACCGCCACTCGAAGCAGTGATGGAATTGCCCGCGGATGGATTGATGATACCCACACGAAGGAGACTGTTGGTCCCTGAAACGCTCAGATTTACGTTTCCGGTAGCCGCCAATTGGGGCGCAACGAGTGCGGCTCCGTTGCTAACATAAAAGTTGCTGTTGGCGGCACTGGTGAGGCTGGGCAAAGACTGTGTACCGGCATTGGCATAGAACTGAACTCGCGAGGCGGTGGCGAGTGAGTCGAGGCGAATCTGCCCTGGGCCGATGCCGCCGCCATCGGTGACGATGTTTATCCAACCAACGTTGCTGATCGCTGACGTCACGTTCCGCAGGTCAATCAGGCCACCACTAGAGGCCTGAATAGTCTTGTTGTATCCGCCGGGATCGGTCGCATGGATCGATGTCAGTGAACTCAGGTTGAGCTTCGATCCAACGCCTCCCTGATCACCTGCTGCCTGAAAAATGGTTGCGTAGTAGTTGTATGCGGAGTTGTATGACGTCGCCGCGATATTGGAAATCTGACCGCCATTTTGGGCACTCAAGAAGGAATCATCAATATTGGTCAAGGTAGCCGTCGAGAACACGCCGCTGCCATTAACACTTACGTTACCCCAGGTAATGGAATTGAGATTAGGCGCAAGGATGGACGCACCATTAGAGATGTAGAAGTTGTTGTTCGTGGAAGTCGTAAGGCTGGGCAAAGACTGTGTACCGGCATTGGCATAGAACTGAACTCGCGAGGCGGTGGCGAGTGAGTCGAGGCGAATCTGCCCTGGGCCGATGCCGCCGCCATCGGTGACGATGTTTATCCAACCAACGTTGCTGATCGCTGACGTCACGTTCCGCAGGTCAATCAGGCCACCACTAGAGGCCTGAATAGTCTTGTTGTATCCGCCGGGATCGGTCGCATGGATCGATGTCAGTGAACTCAGGTTGAGCTTCGATCCAACGCCTCCCTGATCACCTGCTGCCTGAAAAATGGTTGCGTAGTAGTTGTATGCGGAGTTGTATGACGTCGCCGCTGAATCGGATAAATCAATTGTTCCGCCACCTGCGACTGTAAAAAATGAATCGGGGGCAATGAAACCACCGGATCCCGCAATGAATGTTCCACCATTCGCCGTCACCGTCCCTGAAATAGCCGCAGGACCAAGGACTTCGAGCCCGAAGCCACTGCTAAGCGTGAGCGAACCGCCCAGCGTGAGCTGGTTGATTTGATTCGCCATGCCCGGCACGTTGAACGTGACGCTGGCCGACGGGATTACGACGTTGTAGAGATTCTCGCCGCTATTGATCGGCACCAGCCCACCGCCCAGGTTCCAGTTCGCGGCGGTGTTGTAGTTGCTATTGCCGCCCGCCCCCGTCCACGTCGCCGTCGTCTGGCCATGCGCGGCGGAAGAGATCGCGAACGCCACTACCACGGCCATCGTCCACCACCAACTCCTGCCGATAACACCGACGATCGTAAGCGCTAGGTTATCCATGGTCTTTTCCAATCGGCGAAAAAGAAGCAACGATTTTTTCATGGCAACAAGACTTATCTTCGACGAACGCCGAACAGCAGTTTTCTCACGCCAGCCACGAGCGCGAATCGCTACCCCCCCCACCCCCAAAGTTAGCCAGCTTATTATCACCGATTCAGGCCACTTCCGTCGAGCAAAATTTCCAAGTAGGTCCCGCGAGCCGAGCGGGACCCGAAACGTGCTAAAAAACCAAGCCCATTCCAATCATCCACGGATTTCACGGGTAACGCCGGATAGGGGCGACAAACGCAGGTTTTCCTTCGAGAAAGCCGGGTAACTTTGCGCCTCCGCGTCTTTGCGTGAGACCTTCCCAGGTCCCGCTCGGCTCGCGGGACCTACTACCTAGCAAATCGCCATCCACCCCTCCCACCCGACACCCGGCCCCAAAAATCATCCAAAATTTGTCTCTCCAAAGTGCTAAGATGCAGAGGAATGGAACCACGACGGCGCCAAGATCACCAAGAAGAAAGAAGTGAAGCATGAACAAGTCCTTTTTGTAGCCACTTCCCAAATTCTTCGTGCCCTTCGTGCCGCTGTGGTTCGATTCATTACTCCTCCCTCCCCATTTCCTCCTGCGCCTCTGCGTGAGACCTTTTCCCCCGATTTGCCACATGACTCGGCCCCAGTGCTCGGGGTGTCGGAGTTGACACATGCTCTCTCGGCGTTCTATGGTGCAGGATTGCGATGATTCTTCCACTAACCCCACCTCCCAATGCCTACCTATGATCCGGCCCAATCGGCGACGATTGAGGGCCTGACGATTTCTCCCGCCCTTGATCTCGTCGTGGAATCTGCCCAGATTCCTCAACAACACACGCTCGTCGATCTGCGAGTTCTTCGCATCTGTAGCATCGCAGTGCTGATTGGCGTGGTCGCGTCTTTTACAGCCAAGGTGCTCATCGGGCTGATCGCGCTGATCACGAACATCGCCTTCTTCTCCCGCTTTTCGTTTGCCGACGCGGTGCCCGCCGAAGCGGTGAGTAGCCTTGGTGCGTGGGTGATTCCGATTCCAGTCATCGGGGCGCTGATCGTCGGCTTGATGGCGCGGTATGGATCGAAAGCCATCCGTGGTCATGGCATCCCCGAGGCGATGGAGCAAGTGCTCACCAACGAAAGCCGCATACCGGCCCGTGTCACCTTTCTCAAACCAATCTCGTCCGCCATTTCGATTGGCACCGGCGGGCCGTTCGGCGCCGAAGGACCGATCATTGCCACGGGCGGCGCGATCGGATCGGTCGTGGGCCAGATCATTCATAGCACCTCGGCCGAGCGGAAGACGCTCCTGGCAGCCGGGGCGGCCGCCGGTATGGCGGCCACGTTCGGCAGCCCCGTCTCCGCAGTGCTATTGGCGATCGAGCTGCTGCTGTTCGAGTTTCGCCCGCGCTCGATCATTCCCGTCGCGCTGGCGGCGGTGAGCGCCGCCGGCGTGCGAATGGCCATGGAAGGCAGCGCCCCCATCTTCGCCATGCCGAACCTCACGCCGCCTCCCGTCTCGGCGCTCTGCTTCTACATCTTGCTCGGCGGCTTGATGGGGCTGGTCGGCGTCGGCGTGACGCGGGCCGTCTATTGGATCGAAGATGGCTTCGAGAGGCTTCCCATCCACTGGATGTGGTGGCCTGCTTTGGGCGGTCTCGCGGTCGGTCTCGTGGGGTGGATCGCGCCGAATACGCTCGGCGTCGGCTACTACAACATCCGCGACATCCTCTCCCACAATTTGACCGTTGGCGCCGTCGCCTTTCTTTGCACGATGAAGTTCATTTCCTGGTCGATCTCGTTGGGCAGCGGCACCTCCGGCGGCACGCTCGCGCCGATGTTCACCATCGGCGGCGGCTTGGGCGCTGTCGTCGGTTCCGCATTTATTTGGCTTCTGCCGAATGTTGGTGTCGACGTTCGAATCGCCGCGCTAGTCGGCATGGCCTCGCTCTTTGCCGGTGCCTCGCGGGCCATGCTCGCCTCGGCCGTGTTCGCATTCGAAACAACGCTCCAACCGCTCGGCCTGCTACCGCTGCTCGGAGGTTGCGCTGCTTCGTACCTGATCTCCACGCTGCTCATGCGAACCTCGATCATGACCGAAAAGATCGAGCGCCGCGGCATTCGCGCGCCGGGCGAGTACCTGGCCGACTCGATGGCCCAAATCCTCGTTCGCAACATCGCTTCGCGCAGCATCGTTTCGCTGCAAGCGGCCGACACGGTTCGCAAGACGCGAGCCTGGATTGCCAGCGGCGCCCTGGGCACTTCCCATCAAGGTTTCCCTGTCCTGGATGACAAGCAGAACCTCGTCGGTGTGTTGACCCGCCGCGACCTGTTGGACAATGGTGTGTCTGAAAGCCAAACGCTTGGGCAATTGATCCACCGCTTACCCAAGTTCGTGTACGACGACTGCACGGTGCGGCAGGCGGCCGACCACATGGTGAACCACGGCATCGGCCGGTTGCCTGTCGTCGACCGATCGACGCCGCCGAAAGTTATCGGCATGATCACGCGCAGCGATGTGTTGTCGGTGTTTCAGCATCGGATTCGCGATAGCGCAACGCAAAAGCCGACGATCGCCGTGCGATTGCCCCGCATCGGCAAACGACAGAAACCGAAGGCGTCATAAAAGACGCTGTACGTTCGTTGTCCGCCCGGCGGGGATAAACCCCGCCGCTCGCTCGGGCGCTACGACCTTTAAGCCTGTAGTACCGGCGTAACCTTGCCGACCGTCTTCGGCATCGGGTGCTTGATTTCGACCAGCTTGCCGTCGGCGATTTCCTGAGGCAGCGAGTTGAGTCGACCCGAGGCTTTGATCGCGCGAGCGAGCATCCGGCGGCCGCCGTTGGTGTGGACGCCGATCGAGCGGGTGGTCTGGCCCGAGGTGGGGCAGAGGAAGTTGACGCGAGTGGGAGTGACGTCGTTGATTTGCACTCGCGTGGCGTCGAGTTGGTAGTTCACTACCAGCTCGACCTGGCGATTGTTCTCAGCGTCCTCCCAGGTGGCTTGGCAACTGTTCATGATCGTCACTCCAAAAATGCGTGGAAATAAATCGAACCCGATTGGTTGTGTACGGAAACGGCGATCGTCGAACACGATCGCTAGTAAGAGTGCGCGTCTAGCCACGGCTTCAGCCGAGGCTGTCGCTTCAGGTAGGAATCTCACACTTTAGTTGCCTATTCGACCGGTTGCTACAGCGATTTGACCGAAAATCGGGCAAATGGCCGATTTTCGCGGGCCGACAGGCAGCGGTAACAATGATAGCGGTGGGGAGCGTGGGGACAAGCCGGAATGGCCGGAATTGATCACGCCATCTTCATTTTGGAACGGCAATTGATGTCGTTTGCTCGGCTTTTCCCCGTCGAAAGCCGACAAGGGTTTTTCCGTTCGGACCTGCCTTTTCGCGGATTAACTCGGCGACTTCAGCAATGGGCTGATCGGTAATTGGTTGCCCAGCGACTGAAACAATTTCGTCGCCGGTGAGAAGTTCTGCCTTCTCTGCGGCACTCTCTCGAAGAACGTCATAAATGACCGTCTTTCCATTTCTTCTCAGTAGGGCGATTCCAATTTGCTGCTGATCAGGAGTGTCAAGACTTGTCCCCTTCGCAAGGTAGATTTGATCGCGCGCTAGGTCAAACGTGACGCGAAAACGTCGGAGATATCCAAGCCCGAGCCTGCTTCTGCCTCTTCCGCCTTCACCTACTCGTAGCCCCCTATTTTCAAAGTCTCCTACCTTGATGGTCGAAAGGACACCGCTCCGTGAACTACGTATGCCGTTTGCTTGAACGTAGCTCTCGTCCTGCGTATGCGTAATTTGTTGATTCGTCACCAGTTTCTCGAAGACATCCGAAGCGAGTGATACTGACCCTGTACTCCCAGTATCAACAGCGCACTGGGTTATGATTTGATTTCCCAGCACTACGTCAATGATTGGCAATCCGGAATTGGTGTACGAAACCTTAAATGGTTGCCCCCAATTTGCGAGTGGCTTTGTGGATTGGGCTAAAATCCTGACCTCCTGACCGTCAAAGTCCATTTGAATGACGTTTGTGAAGAACAAAGGGAGGCCGACGATTCCTTCAATATTGCGGCCCGTTGATTCACGGATGGTCGTCATATCAAAACATGTGACCGGCAACTCGCTTTTCAGTTCGATCGTGCCGATTGTTGTGACAGGGGCAGAGAATAGTTCAGCTCTAAACCTCTCGCCGTTGGCTGCACTCGGATTTTCATTCCCAATTGGATTTCCAAGTGTTTCGCGCAGTGTTGAATGAAACGCGATATGATTGGCGCCTGAATCGATAATACATAAGTGTGCGCCGCCACGAATAAATACAGGAACGCAGATTGCGTCTTTGTATGCCGGTAATTTCGCGATAAACGAAGGCTCGGCGGCAAGTGATATTGATGCCGCAAGAATGCACCACGCCATGGAAAGGCGCGCAATCAAACACCTCTGCCACTGTTTGCGTTTTAGCGAAACGGTGTACATCGAGTTAGTGCTCTATAAGGTATGCTTAAGCTATTTACGCTTGCGCTTCGCCCCCGCTGCCGGCTTTTTGCCAGGGACCTTCTTGGAAACCGTGGACGTTTTCTTGGATGGCTTCTTTGCACTCTTCTTGGAAGTTTTAGCTTCCTTCTTCGCCGACGATCCTTTGCCGCCGGAGAAGATGTTGTCCCAGTTGTCTGAATACTGTTTCGTGGCTCCTACGCGAACGACGCTCATTGTGGCTAATGCTCCTTCGTGAATTGGTTGAGGGGACAGGATTGAGGGGTGAGGGAGCAGAGGGGATTCCCTGATCCCTGTATCCTCTACCCTCAATCCTCTCTTACCCGTGTTGTAGTTTCTTATAACGGAAACGCTTCGCTTCGTCTGCGCTTTCGCCGAGGCGCACGCGGCGCTGGTCTTCGTAGGTTTGGAAGTTGCCTTCGCACCAGTGGACGTAGC
>CAZGMU010000192.1:0-9014 GCA_964526975.1 uncultured Planctomycetaceae bacterium | reverse complement strand
CGTCGTGTTGAGTACCGATCACAAAATAAGTTGTTAAGTGTGCGATTAAAAGTTCGTCGGGCCGGCCGGCTTACGCTCGAGTCGACCCCTTGGCGGCGAAGATCCCTGGCATGCTTTTCTGCCCAAGATCAGGTTGCCACCGACATCCACCGACCCCGGGTCGGCTCTCAATTGCTATTCTCGACTTTTGTGTTTCGTTGGTGTTCGTGCTTAATAGGTCGTGCCGTAGGTGCTAAAGGCTTCTAACAAATTGAACCGCCAAGTCGCCAAGGAAGACAGAAGCCAGCCGTGAATTGCTCGGCGTCCTTTGTGCTCTTGGCGGCTTCATTCATTCTGTTAGATGCTCTAATTCTCCTCGTCTACTTCCAAAAATCCCTTCTCCACTACCTCGCTCAGTGTGTCAATCGCCGCTTGGGCATCGTCCCCATCGGCCTCCAGCGTCAGCTCGGTTCCCTGAGTCGCCCCCAGCATCAACAAGTTCATGATGCTCTTCGCTTCGATGCGATAACCATCACGAACGATTTCGATCTTCGACTGAAACTGCTGTGCCCGCCGCACGAATAGCTCCGCCGGACGCGCGTGCATTCCCTGCTTATTCGGCACGACGACAACACGTTGGACGGGTGAGTTACTCATGGTAGCAGGGAGCCGGGAGCAGGGAGCCGGGAGTCAGCATCTTTCTCCCTGCTCCCAGCTCCTGGCTCCCTGCTTCCGCACTTTCTCAGTGTGGAAACTGGTTGCTATCTGCTTCTTCCAACAACTGCCAAACATCTTCCGCCTGCTTGCTCTGCTTGAGGAAACGGCAGAATGTATCGTTGCGCAACTGACGCGAAATGTTTTCCAGCGCCCGCAGGTGATCGCCTGGCCGATCGGGCGGCGACACCAACAAGAACAACAAGTGAACCTTCTCGCCGTCGAGGCTGTCGAAGTTCACTCCGCCTTCGCTGATCGCCACGGTGCCGATCAGCTTGTCGATCGAAGGGTGCTTCGTGTGCGGCACGGCCACGCCGCGGCCAATGCCCGTGCTGCCCAGCTCTTCGCGCTTCAAAATCGCTTCAACGATGCTCTCGTAATCTTTCTCGTTGATCTTGCCCGCTTCCAGGAGCGACGTGGCCATTGCCTGGATCACGGCCTTCTTCTCCGTCGCTTCCAGGTTCGTGCGGATTGCATCACGACAAATAAAATCAGAAAACTTCATCGACTCTTCGCCTCATCAACCGACTATGGATATTCGCCTGTGAATAATATATTCGTTTAGTTATCCGCATCGCGGCAATGCGATGCGGGTTGCTGTTAAACAATTGTTCGCCTTGTCAAAGATCGGTTCGCCGGAACCACTGCCCATTCATTTCAGCACAATGGATCGCTCCGCCCAGCGGCCATCGCGCATCAGACTTTACTCGGCATCCATCTCGGGCTGGAGCTTCTCGACACGCCGAGCCTCCCCCGTGCGATGCCGCTCTTGGACCTTCTCCTTGTATTTCCGCAACTGCTGCTCCATCTTCTCGATCGACTCGTCCAGCGCGGCCAGAAGACTCTCCGATTGGTCGTGAGCCACGAAGTCGTGTTTGTGCTCGGCCGAAACCTTGAGATCGACCCGAGGTTTGGTCTCATCCGACAGGTCGACGATCACATCAATCGAGGTAAGCCGATCGAAAATCCGCGTCAGCTTCTCGACCTTGGCCGAGATCTTTGCTTGCGACGCCTCGCTCAACTGACCATGCCGCGTGGATACCTGAATCTTCACAATCTAGCCTCATCGCCTCGTTTATCAGGCAAACGGCCCAGGCGCGGAGCCCGGCCGCTCGCTACAAACCGCTCATTCTAGCCCGTTTTGCCTTGGCAGACAAACGGGGTTCTTTCCCGGTGGAAACTAGAGGGGAAGGGAAGCCAGAGGGGGAGACAGGGAGAGGGGGAGGATGGGAGGAGCGGTTTGGTAGGTAAAGGCCCACGATGAAGGCACGCGCGCGAACAAGCACAGCGTCAACGGACAGGGTCGAAGCTCAAACCTCCCCCTCTCCCAACCTCCCCCTCTCGCCTCACGGCGCAACCAACGGTTTCAAATCGCCAACATCGAGCCGAGCGCGCCACTTGCGAATCGCCACCGTCCGCTCGGCCGGGCTCGCCGCCGGGTTGGCCATCAATCGCTTGCCCGTAATATCAGCGAGGTCCTGCACCGCCAGCACCCGGTAATCGAGGCTGTTGTCTTCCAATCGATTGATGAGAAGTGCGATCGCGCCGGTCTTCAACTGCTCCGGAGTCGTCCCGATTGCGTCTGCGCTGTAGCCGCAGAGCATCTCGAACAAATCGCCCGCCGCCGGCCGGCCGCGCTGGTCCACCAGCGTCTGCCAAACCTTGTTGGCCGACTCGGGATTCAAGGCCATCGCCGCGCGCAGCGCGTCGATGTGGGTTTTCCAATTCGACTTCTGATCGGGATCGCCAAGCGCCTTGATAAACGGCTCGAACATTCCCACGTGAATACTGCTCTTCGCGACGAGCGACTTCGCTTCCCTCTGCTTGCTACTCTGGAATATCTCGAGAAGCTGCATATCCACCGGGGTGTCGGATACTAAAGCGCTCTCGAGCTTGGGTGCGTAGCGCTGCTCGCTCGCCTGAACCAACGGCTCATTGTAAATCCAATCGGGCGGCGCGGTGTCTGCAACCGGCTCGGTCGCGCCCGTCGCTCCGATAGTCCAACGGGAAGCCTTCTCGATCACCTTCGTGCCAGCATCGTCTTTCCAAACCACGCCGCCATCGGGCGCGTACAACCGGCACTCGACCGGCGCCGGCTCTTTGCGGGGATCGGCGCCAGGCACGTATTTTCGTTCTACCTCAATGGCCAGCATCGCGTTGCGACCAAGCTGCGCTTCGCCCGTCTTCGAGCCCAGCCGCAGCCGCACGTGCTTCTCGCTCTCGGTCGGATTCGCCAGCATCATGCGCCCATAGACCAGCTCGACTGTCGGCGTCGCCACAGCGGCAGCCGCGGATTCTCGATCGACTTTCTGATCTTGCTCTTGATCGACGAGAACTTGCGTGCCGCCAGATAGATCAAGATGAAGCCCGGAAGCCAGAGCGACCTTCGGCCGAAACTCGGGCAACGACAGAACCCGTTCGCCAGCCGTGATCGCCGCGCGCGGCTCGACGCGGAACCATGCGCCCGTCTGCGCATCCTGACGCAAGAGCACTGTCTTGCCGCCTAGGTAAGTGCCAAGCTCGGGAGGCCCCGCGGGGACAGGCGGCTTGCCATCTATCTTTCCATCCGCGTCCATGGCCGGCGGCAAGTCGAGCGGCGACCCGGCCGCTCCCGCGTCTCGGGCCGCGGCCGCAAGAGATGCACCGGCATCGGCTACTGCCTCGGCCGGTGGAGCGTTATCTGGCGCTTGCGGCGGCACCGTATTCGTTGCTGCTTCGGCCGATGGCAAAGCGGCAGGAGGCACGGGGGTATTGGCAGCAGCCGCGGCCAAGGGCAAAGACACATCGCCCGCCGATGAGGCAGCGCTCGAGGACGTGGCCGGCGCACCCTCCTGCACGCTCGTATCATTCGTAGGGACTGACTCGCCAGCCGGAGATGCCGCGGCCGTATTACTCGGCGGCAATACCGGGCCTGCGGCCGGAGGTATTGCCGCTGTATTCGCAGGCAACATGGCGGGATCGGTCGTTGGAACTAACGCGGGCTGAGTTGGGGGCGCGGCCGGTGTTTCTGCTCCACTCACGGTTGGCGTGCCCGTTACCGCGTAAGGATCAATTTGACTCGGCGACGACGCGACGGGGGAAGTTGTCGCTGGCGTCGTGATGCCCGGCGTCACCGGTTGCGGTGGCCCGGCCAACGGCATTGTCGTAGTCGTTCGCGCATGGAAGTCCTCGGTCGCCGCAGGAGGCATCGCGCCAGGCGCGCTCGGTTCCGAAAGGACACTATCGTTTGTCGCGAGGCCCTCGGCAGGTTGTGCCGAATCCGCGGTAAGCGCCACCATCGACGGTGTCTTTTTGCCAAACCAGCCACGCAGCCCGCTGGCAAATAGAATCGCGGCGCCGAGCAATACCAACGCCGCTAACACAGCTGCCGCTCTGCCCGATTGCGACCACGAGCCGGCTCGCAGGTACTCGGGAATTTCCACTTTGTGTTGCGTGGGCAACGCATCGGCCGTGTGCGCTGGTTGCGGCGCTACGACCGCGCTGGCCACGGCCGGTTGCATCGGCACATGAGCCGGTTCGATCCGCAGCTTCTTCTGCTCGGTCACTTCGCTAGGCAGCGTGTACATCCGCTGCCGCGCGATCGGGTCCACCTCGGCCGGCTGACCGAGCACCATCGTCAACACATGGTGACACGCGGCCGCCTCGGCCAGGTGAACGTCCGACTCCAAGCAGATCCGCTCGAAATCGCCCACCGCGTCGGGCGGCATCACGTTGTCTAAATACTCGGCAACCGAATTAGGGTCGAGGCCCATGCCGGTGCCGATGAGTTGCGGGGCGCTCAACCGCAAGCGGCGCATCGTGTCGCGCGTGCGGTGGACCAAATCTTCCGCAAACTCGCTCGACTGAATCTTTTTGGAGAGTTCTTCCTTGTCGGACGAATCCAGCACGTCATCCAGGTACGCCAACAATGTTCGCAGTGTTAATCTCATACAAGCCTCAGGGGCGGATTCGCTTCTTCAAAAAGATGGGCAATCGTGGCGACCATTGCCCACAAAAGCTAATAGTGCGGGTTCGCCTGCCCATCCGTGCAGAAAAATCTGCAGAATGCGCGCTTTCGCCAAAAACGCCCAGAATCAGGGCCAGAAACCGCTCGCGGCTTAACGCTGCTAGCTCCGCCGACGCGGCTGGCCGTCGCTAGCACACAACATCAGCCCGAACACCGAGAAAAGCCCCTGCCCGGCCGCCACGACGAATGGGTGGAGACGCGGCACATGAAGCTCGGTTCTCTCCCAACGATCCGGACGCTCCCAACCATGCGCCGTGCGAACCCACTGCACGGCAGGCGCCACAACTGGCCTCTCGCCGGTGGAGCCCTCCATCTGGCACGACAGATTGCCGAGCCCCAGCAGCAACAACATTATCCCGATGATTAAACGCAAATTCGGCAGAGCCGCGGCAAGTAGCCTCCGATGCCACGCGGCCGGTTGTGCGGTGCGAACCACCGCGAGAAAAGATGGGGGAGAGAACAACGAGGAGCGCCGTTGATCGCCGCGCACCCGACTGGCGCCGCGATCAACCACACGGCCGCACGTAGAAGCAACGCCAATGCCCGAGCGTCGACATCACTCGCGAAAGAATGCGCCAAACCCTTGTTTGGCTTCATCTTGCAGCGGAAAACAAGCTTTTTGCACAGGAAAAAAGCACATTCCGATGATGCCAAAACGCCACACACGAGTAGACGGCACGTGGCGTTGCGGCAACAAAACGCTATGTATCCCCAAAGGAATTTTCCTTGTAAACGAGCGCCCATCCAATCGCTTGCGGCTTAGCGCGGTCTTCTAAGCAAAGCCAGTGTGCTTTCCAAAAATTCCCTGACAACGGACTCCCGCCCCATCACCCCGCCCGCATAGTTCCCGCCGTCGGCGTACGCGGCTTTTGTGGCGAGGCTTTCCCGATGCACGTGACCGGAGAAATGGAGCCCGCTTTTCGCCGCCAATTCGCGCCATTTGATTTGGCGTTGCAAAACTGGTGGTTACAATTCAGATAGCACGCGACGAACAACTCTGAACTCTTCCAAATCGTAGCAACGGATGACTTTTCTCGTGACTCAGAATCGCATCTTACTGACGCGGGCCGTTGAAGAGGCCGAAGGTTACATCGAGCTCGGCATGCTCGAACATGCCCTTCGGGCCCTGCAACGTCGGGGCTCATTAGTACATAGCAGCGGCCGCGCTTGCTACTTATTGGGAGAGTCGCTTCGCGAACTGTCGCGCTACGAAGAAGCCCTGGCTCCGCTTCAGCGCAGCGCCGACCTCGTGCCCGACGACATCCACGTTTGGCTCGCCCTGGGTTGGTGCTACAAGCGAACGGGCCAGCTCTCCAAGGCGATCGAGTCACTCGAACGAGCTTTGTCGATCGATCCCGGCGAGGCGATTCTGCACTACAACCTGGCTTGTTACTGGAGCCTCGCCCGCAACCGTACGGCGGCGCTTCAGCATCTTTCGCGAGCTTTGGAAATGGACGGCAATTTCCGCGACATCATCGGCGATGAGCCCGATTTTAACCCCATCCGCCACGACGCCGAATTCGTCGCGCTCACTACCGTGATCGTCTAACAACGCCGTAGGATAGGCTTTAGCCTGTCGCCAACGCTCGGGTCAATGCCGGCCGTAGCCTACTCCTGCCCCGCCTCTGCTTCCGCTTCTTCGCCAGCGGGCGTGGCGTTGCTCGGAGCCAACACCGTATCAAGCGGCCCCAATCCGGCAGCTACCTTGCCCAGGTTGTTGTGATACAGGTCGTCGTTGAGACCTGGCAGCTTGACCGAGGTCAAAAGCTGCATGCTGCCGTCGGCGAATTGCACTTGCACGACTCGGCCGCCATGGTTCGGGCTCATCGGATCGACATGCTCGTCGCCCGAAGCATCCGACAACACCGGCGACAAGCGACGGTTTCTACTAGGAACCATGAAGTACTTGCCCGCGACGACATAGGGCAGGCAATAGTTGTAGCAAGGCGAAGCATTGGCCGAGACCTCGGCCAACTGGGCTCGAGACATGCGACGAATTTCCTCGGAGCCAGGGAGACGAATTCGATACACGCCGGACCGCACCTTGGCCGCCACGGGCGAACCGGGGCAAACCAACAGCTTGGCCAGGTCATCTGGCAGAACATAGCCTTCGCCAATTAAATGAATCGCGAACATGCCGGCTCGTTCGCGGGGCCCCAGTTGCGGAATCGATCCGCCATGATCCTGGGCATAACTGGCCATCAACAGGCCCACCTGCCGCAAGTTGTCTTGGCAAACCGTCCGGCGGGTTCCATCCCGGCTGCTCTGCAAGGCTGGAAAAATCAGCATGCTCACCGCCAGCATCACGCCGCCAGCCACCGTTAAATCGGCCAGGCTCCAACCTAAAAACCCAGCCGGCCCGTCTGACGTCTGCAACAACGCTCCACCCCGTCTTCGGACAGGGCCATCCTCATCCTCGTCGTTGGCAACCACGAGCCCAGCCGTCCGCTCGGCCAGACCGCTCGGCGCGTCGGGCGCGAATAGATCCTCATCACGACTAGATGCAAAGCAAGACCGCAGATGCTCCAGCTCGGCCCGCAGTTCCGGGTCGCTGCGAAGCTGCGCCTGCAGATCGCGCCGTTCATCAGCGTCGAGTTCGCCCAATAAATAGCGAATCAATAGCTCGCGCATAGCGACAAGTGTTCGTCGAGGAGGAATCAAAAAGAGAGCCCGCTAAAAAGCGAGCTCTCCGGTGTTTATCAATTGTTTAGCAATAATGTCGAGGGCAACTTGCCAGCCGCTTAATTGCTCATCGGTGGCTGGGAGTCTTCCCATGCTTTGCCCAATCGTTTCACCGCCGAATGCAGCCGGCTTTTGACCGTGCCGACCGGTACATCCAGCTCATCGGCCGCTTCCCGGTACTTCATCCCGCGAAAATAAACCAACTTCACGGCCGATCGCAGTTGCTCCGGCAAGGCCGCCACGGCTTGGCGGATCCATTCCTTCCGTTCGCCCTGTTCGAGCCCAGTAACAGGCTCGCCTTCCTTGCCACTGAGTACGTCGACCAGCGTCCCCAGTTCGTTATTTTGCACCCGGTTCGGCCGATCCAGGCTCACCAGCCGATGCCGCCGATTGCGGCGCTGGATATCGATCGCCTGATTCGTCGCGACCGTGTACAGCCAAGGCCGCACCTTCCGAGTGTCATCGAACAGATGGCTCTTCAGGTGGACCTGCATGAACGTCGCCTGAAACGCATCCTCCGCCAATACCTGATTGTTCAGGAACCGGCGCAGGTAGTTATAGAGCTCTCGCTCATACCGCTTCACCAACGTTTCGAAAACATCCGAACCGCCGGTCATGCGGTACTCAAGCAACAGTTCCTCGTCGGTCATCGCGGCCACGTCGGCCGGGACGCCCTGGGGGATGCTGCTTACAACGCGATCTTCCGTGTTATGCTCTGTCATCGTTACGAACCTCTAGGTAAGAGGGTTCGACGCCTCTTGGGAAAGTTGTCCCTCTTCCCCGTCGTCTAGAATAGTGACCAACAACCCTGCATTCTAACGTCTGCAAGTCCTTGGGTCGCTGGTTTGGGAGGAGATTTTGCGAATTCGCGGCCCTACTTGACCAGAATTCGTTACCACCATCCCATGCCCTACGAAAAGCACTTGACGTGCCAAACTGTCCAATATCCCGCCGCTAGCAATCGAGAAAAGTAGTGCTAAGTTACGTAGCAGGCAAGCCTTACGCACTTCCAAGTATTTTTGTTCGCGTTAATTTGCGTAACCTGGAGGATTGTAAGGCCTGCCAATATTGCATTCGCTGACAAACCTATTTACTTGCTTGCGACGCGAAATTAACCATGCATGCGATCAAATTCGCGACAATTTTGGCAGTCTGCCCGCCCGTGGCCCACTTTCTGCCGCAGAGTATTAGGTAGATGCCCAATCCAGTGGAATTCTTGCGAAAAAAATCAATATTTGGCAGTTTCCTCCTCCTGCCCGCCCCAAAATCGAACTGCCTAACCATGTTATAATTCAATACGTTATGACCTATCGCGGACAAGTAAAAAACGGCGTTGTCGTGATCGAGGGCCCCATTCGGCCTGAAGACGGCACTGTTGTCACCGTACAAACGGTCGAACCATCCGCGTCTCTTCCCAACCGTGGTACGGCGAAGGCAATTCTGAGTTGCGAAGCCCACTGGCATGGTCCGTCTGAGGAAGCCGATCGCTTGCTCGACGAGCTACGCCAAGACAAATGGGCTGAAGTTCACGCGCAGCTCAAGTCAGATCGTGACACTGCTCTCTAATGCTCTACTTGCTCGACACCAACCACGCTAGCGGGCTGTTTCGGCAGTTGCCCAATCTACAAGCTCG
>CAZGMU010000191.1:319-9032 GCA_964526975.1 uncultured Planctomycetaceae bacterium | reverse complement strand
CGTCTGAGCTCTGGCGAGTCCAGCTACGCCTCAAATCAGCGTTGGCAGACCACTAGAGGCTTTGCGTTGAAATCGAGCTAAACCGCGAGCGATGGGGCTGCCATTGCTGGTGGCTTGGGTTCGACTTGAGTTCAGGCGTGAGGCCTAGTGCCACATATACATTAGTATATATAGTGCCCTAGCATATCAGGTTGGGATGAAATTGCAACCGAATTTTTTGGCCACTTGGAGGAAGGCTGTTACTGAGAGCTTTGCGTCGATTGAGTTGGACGAGCTTGGCCGTCGGCTTTTTTTCGGTCAGGCTGCACGTGGCGTTTCGTTGCCAGGCAGAGGTCTCAGGCAGAGACGCGGAGGAATAAGAGAATCAATCGCTGAGGGATGCTAATCAGCTAGCCCAGACGCCGGTAGTTTGGCTGTGATCGGAGACATAGCTGGCGTTTGCTGTCATTCTCGCCCGATATAGGTAAAGAATTACCTATCGAGGGTCAACGGAATGGCAAAGCATCTACTTGAAATAAAGTATGGCCTAACGTCGGCAGAATTGCTTGATGCCGTGAATGAGCGCTTTCGATTAAAGGTAGCGCTTGAGGGGGCGGTTTCAGAATTTCAGATGGGCAAGCATATCGAGCGCCTTGTCGGTTCAGTGGTTGACCGATTCGAGCAGCACGATTTAGACGGACATCCCGACTTTTCAATCTGGGTTCTCGGTCGAGATACGCCGTTGCTTGCCGAGTGCAAGAATATACGCGAAAGCAGCAAAGAAGGTGGCGCAGACTACCGGGCGGGCGGCAAAATCGTTGCGTACAAAGTCGAAACACAAAAGACGCGAGCGGCGAAGGGCGACCCGTCCAGCCGCTACTACGGGTTCGAGCAATACCATATACTAGGCGTGTGCCTCGGTAAGAAAACCGGTGATTGGTCTGATTTTCTTTTTGTCCGAACGATTGACCTGGAACGCCATGCCAAGCACTCGACAAAGCTCGCGGTAATGCAGCGCGTCCCGTTGCCGAGCGCTGATAACTTGCTGCCGTGGTATGCCGATCTAGGCGAATTGCTTGCCCACTTTGATGATCCGCCATGCCCGCCCCGATCTACGAAACCGAACTAGGTAAAGCGTATTGCGCAGATAGTCTCGAATTTCTGCGCTCGAAGCGCGAGGGCAGCGTTAATCTTGTTTTCACGTCGCCACCCTACGCGCTTCACTTTAAGAAAGAGTACGGCAACGCAAGCCAAGCCGAATACGTCGAATGGTTCTTGCCGTTCGCTGAACAGATAAAGCGTGTCCTGAAAGATGATGGTAGTTTCGTGCTGAATGTCGGCGGTGCCTGGACGCCGGGCGCGCCACTTCGTTCGCTGTACCACTATCGCCTATTGCTGGCGTTGTGCGATGAAGTTGGTTTCAATCTTTGCCAAGAATTCTTTTGGTACAACCCGGCAAAAATGCCCGCGCCCGCCGAATGGGTCAACGTCAGGCGCATTCGAGTAAAGGATTCAGTCGAATACATTTTCTGGTTGTCGGCCAATCCGAACCCCAAGGCGGACAACTCGCGGGTGCTACAAGAATACAGCGCAGATATGAAACGGCTGATAAAGCGCGGGGTCAAGAACACCGTTCGGCCATCCGGCCACAACATTAAAGGCACGTTTGCGGCTGATAAGGGCGGTTCCATCCCGCCGAATCTAATCGAGTGCGGTAACAACGAAAGCAATAGTTACTACATCAAAGAATCAAAGCGGCGCGGTCACAAGATTCATCCTGCACGGTTCCCCGCCGCCATGCCATCATTCTTTATTAGGATGCTGACAGAGCCGGGCGACGTAGTGCTAGACCCGTTTGCAGGCTCGAATACCACAGGCTGGGTTGCCGAGTCACTCGGACGCAAGTGGATTGCCATAGAAAAGGATCGGCAGTACGCGCAGGATTCCGAGTTGCGTTTTCACGATAAAGCGAACATGGCAACGAACGGACAAAAGGCGTTGTTCTAGAGCAGCTTACCTTTTTCCGTGCCGATGGAATGCGTGTTGATTGAAGATTCGGCTTGCCACGCCGAGTAAACTATGTCGCCGACGCTAAACTCTTATGTTCTTTGATATCTACTACGGTACGTAATTTGGTAATTTGCTCTTAGGAAAGGAATTAAGAGTGAACGAACGATTCAAGCGAATTCTCTGCGCCTCGGCGCGAAAATCTGGTCGCTTTGCATCTTCCCCGCCAGCATGTTCTTGCCAAGAGCGCGGTCTCAGGCTTCCGTTACCGTAGGCGGAGCGTGCCTACCACCATGGCGATTGCCAACGCTAGGAGAGTGGCGGCTGTTGGCTCGGGCACTGTTTCTGGTCGAAAAACGAGTTGGCCGGCGGAGCCGCTGTGGAGATTGAGCGGTAGCGCAGCGCCCGAGTCATCAAATGCCCGAAGTGAGGTAATGCCTGTGTTCCTGTCACTGCCGTAGCTCCATTGATTCACGGTGATCGTCCACGCTGAACCGGAGAGAGGGCCGATCACCCCGCCATCCGTGTTGCCGGCATAACTCCAGGTTCCGGTAAAAAAGTTGTCTGGCGATTCAATCAATTCTTGAGGATTCGCTGGCGGCTGCGGGTCATCGCTGAGTAGCACAAAGGGATCCGTCGTGCTTCCGGCAACAGCGATCGTCCAATTGACTGTTCCTTGGCCGATAGCGCCCGTGTTGAGCAAGATGTTGAAGCTGAGGCCGTCGGAGCCCATGTAAAAAAACAAGCGGCCTTGAAACGCCGTGGGCGCCGGTCCGTAAATCGGAGAACCGCTGGGCTGAATGTAGTTGTAATTCGCGGCACTCGTCAGAGGGCCGGTATAGGGATCGATTTTTCCGATCAGCGCGCCTCCTTGGAAGACCTCGATGCGTTGCGTTTCCATTGCAAACGTGGCTAGCGGAACGAACAAAACAGCGGCCGAAAAAACGGTGGCAACCAATTCATATCGATATCGCATTGAAGCTCTCCACGAAAACGGTATCCCGCAGTGCTTGTTCTGGACGCGGAAATGCAAGAACCCCTGCGCCATTGTAAGCATGCGCCCCCCCCCCCCTGTCTAGGGGTTCTGGAACGGTTTCAGGACTTTTTCTTTTTTTGTGGGAGGATCTGCTCCTCGCTGAGCGGGATCGAATCGGTGACGACGAGGCTGGCGAGGTTGGCCGCCTGGAGCCGTTCGATGGCCGGGCCGCAAAGCACGGCGTGCGAAGCGCCGACGTGAATCTCCTTGGCGCCCTGTTCGTGCAAGACGCGCGCGGCGCCCGTGATCGAGCCAGCCGTGCTGATCATGTCGTCGAACATCAGGGCGACCTTGCCTTTGACTTCACCGCCCAGGATGTGTGCCTGCACGGTTTTGTCGGGGCTGGTCCGGCGCTTATCGATGATCGCTAGGGTGCCGCCGATTCGCTTGGCGTGTCCGAGAGCGCGCTTGATGCTTCCTTCGTCGGGGCTGACAACAACCACGTTTGTTAAATCGATTCCCGAATGCAGGAAGTAATCGTTTAACACCGGCGCGGCGTACAAATGATCCACTGGCACGTCGAAAAAGCCTTGAATTTGGGCGGCGTGCAGATCCATCGTGAGCACGCGATTGGCGCCAGCCCGTGTGATCAGGTTCGCCACTAGTTTGGCTGTGATCGGCACGCGACCCTCGTCTTTGCGGTCTTGCCGCGCGTAGCCGAAGTAGGGAATCACGGCGGTGATGCGATCGGCGCTGGCTCGCAGCGCGCTGTCGATCATCACGAGCAGTTGCATGATGTTCTCATTGACCGGCGGGCAGGTGGGCTGGATGAGAAACACGTCGCGCCCGCGGATGTCTTCGTTGATCTTGCAGGAGATTTCGCCGTCGGGAAATTTGCCGAGCGCGATGTCTCCCAGCGGCACTCCCAAATAATCCGTAATCCGCTTTGCCAGCGACTGATTGGCGGTGCCGCTGAAAATCTTGAGGTCGTTCATTTCGTCTTCTTGCGGATGGAGGATTTGGGCTTGGCCGCGCGAGCTGCTTTCGCGCTTGCGGGGTTGGTGGGGCTATCTGGTTGCGGAGGCGGCGAGGCGGCCAGCTTTTGCATTTCGGCTTCGACGATGGCCAGCTCTTCCTTGGTGTTGATGCTCAGCGCTTCGATCGGTTGCAGCACGCACAGGGCGTCGACCGGCTGGCCGTCCGCCTTTAAAACACTTGGGCAGTCCGTCAGGTAATACTCGCCTTGAGCATTGTTGGCGGTCAGTTGCTGGAGCGACGATAAGAGCGACTCGGGGCGAAAGACGTAGGTGCTGAGATTGACCTCGGTAATCGCCCGTTGTTCGGGGGTGGCATCTTTCTCTTCGACGATCGCGGCGAATTCGCCATTTTTGTCGCGAACGATGCGGCCCAATCCGGTCGGATTGTCTTTCTTGCCAGTGCCCATCAGGCAAGCTCGGCGGCGCGAGGCGAAATCGGTCAGCAGGGAACGTAGCGACGATACTTGCACCATCGGCGAATCGCCGGCGAGGATCAGCACCGGACCTTTGTGACCTTCCAGCCTGTCGCTACACATTTTCACGGCGTGCCCGGTTCCCAGTTGCTCGGTTTGCACGACGAATTCCAGCCCGGGCTCGCCAGCCAGCTCGCGCCGCACCAGATCGGCCCGGAAGCCCACCACGACCAAGATGCGCTCGATGCCGGCCCCATGCACGGCGTCGATTACATAACGAATCATCGGCCGCCCGCTGACCGGCACCAGCACCTTGGGCAAGTCCGACCCCATGCGCTTCCCTTGGCCGGCCGCGAGAATGATCGCCAGTGGTTCGTGCATGGTAGGTTTGCGAGCGGGTTGAACAAAACGAAGTGCCTGAGACTCATCTTCCCACGAACAAGCGTTTTTCTCTAGTGGCGGCGACCGATCCGAGACGGATCGGCTATATAGCCCGGCCGTTCCGGCCGGGAGCAATGCATGCCCATTTCAGTTCAGGACTGTATGCGCTGCCGCGAAAATCTATTGCTCCATCCGAGCATGACTTGGCTCGTTGACCCTGATAGCGGCCGTTTTTAAAATGGATTTTCTCGAAAAAACGCGGATGAAAAGTCTACTCGACGGCGAACCTCTCGATGCGACTTGCGTCCTTTCTTTCTCCAGCAAGCAAATGAACAGCCCGTGGTCCAAGACGCGATTGAAAAAGCCGACCTGTTGATCGAAGCCATGGGTTGGATTCGTCAGTTTCGCGAGAAGATCACGGTCATCAAGCTCGGCGGCAGCGTGATGGAAGATGTCGACGCGCTGCGGCATTTGCTCATTGACATCGTGTTCATGGAAACCGTCGGCATGCGGCCGATCGTGGTCCATGGCGGCGGGGCCGCGATCTCGCGAGCGATGGCCGAGGCCAAGATCGAGCCGCGATTCATTCTTGGCCGGCGGTATACCGACGATGCGACGCTGAAGATCGTCGAGCGAGTATTGGCTGGCGAAATCAATGAAAGCATCGCCGCGCACATCGAAGATCTCGGCGGCCGAGCGATGCCGCTGAATTTCGCCGGCGAGCAGAACAACAACGTCTTGTTCGGCGAGCGGCTGACGCTGCCTGGCGAAGATAGCCAGCCGATCGACCTGGGGCACGTCGGCCGCGTGACGCGAGTGGATCGAGACACGATCGAAAACCTGTGCTATGCCGGCCAGGTGCCGATTATCCCCTCGATGTGCGAAACCGATACAGGTGAGCGGCTCAACGTCAACGCCGACACCGCGGCCACCGCCGTGGCCCAAGCGCTTGGTGCGGAGAAGTTGGTGTTTCTCAGCGATGTCAACGGCGTGCGCCGCGATAAGAATGACCCCGGTTCCTTGATTCATTCGCTCACGGTGAAAGATGCCAACCGATTGATCGCCGAGGGAGCGATCGAATCGGGGATGATACCGAAGGTCGAGGCTTGCCTGGAAACCCTGCAAAAAGGCGTACGGAAAATCCACATTATCGACGGCCGGATTCGGCACTCGCTGATGCTTGAGATTTATACGAACCAGGGCATTGGTACGGAGATCATTGCATGAGGCCACGATTGTCATTCGCAGCATGAATTTCCGCTCGAAGTTGTTTCTTTTAAACAGTCTCCATACAATCAATAGAAGGCTGCGAGTGACGTGGAGCGAAGCAGGCATAGCAACAAGGAGATTGAGGCGGCGTTGCAATATGCGGAGAGCCTAAATTGGTTCATTCTCGAGTCACGCCGTGGTCATTGCTGGGGAGGTCATGCGTTGTCCACATGGCCGGGGCGGGTGCCAAAAATCAATTTGGTCCACTCCACGAACCCCGCAGAATCACGCTAAAGAAATCCGACGATTCGTCGATCGTTGCCCGCATGAAAATTGATAGGTGTTGCCATGAACACGTACCAATTCACACTGATTCTTTCTGGAGTCGCCGACGTAACACCCGAGTTGGCAGACGCTCTCTACGCAGCGGTCGGCGGCGACATCGAGTTTAACATGCGCAACGATGTCGCCTACATAGACTTCGACCGAACGGCGGACACATTACATGAAGCCGTTAGTTCTGCCATCGTTCAGGTTGAGAGCGCGGGTGTCGGCGTGCGAGTCGTTCGCGTCGAGTCTGATATGGCAAACACTATCGCTAAGATTAACGCGGAGCTTCTGGGCGTCGGCCAAGAATGAGTTTTTCTCAAAACTACTCAGCTTCAGAACACCCAAAGGATTCGCAAAATTCTTTGCCTGAATCGATCAATTCACTTAAATGCGCGATCGGCTCCCCGTCGTCTCGTGAACCTTTCAAGTTGCGAAGTCGTCCTATCCCACGACTTATTTTTTTCATGCCTGCAGGATAAAGTAACAAATTACCAGTTTTTTGAGCATCTCTGCCTTTGCAAGGAAGAACCTCTTGGCCGCTACCGCAACGAAAACGATGAACCCTCAAACGGCGGAGCTGTTCGCCAAGTACGTGGTGCCGAATTACACGCGGTTTCCCGTGAGCCTGGTGCGCGGCGAGGGTTCGCTGGTTTGGGACGACCAGGGACGGCAGTATTTGGACTTCTTTCCTGGCTGGGGTTGCAACTTGTTGGGCCACTGCCCGCCGCGAGTCGTGGAGGCCGTTCAGCAGCAGGTGGCCGAGTTGATTCACGCGCCGAATACATGGTACATGGAAGCCCAGGGCCGGTGGGCTCAGTTGCTCTCGCAGCATAGCTTTGGCGGCAAGGCGTTTTTCTGCAACTCGGGCGCGGAAGCCAACGAAGCGGCGATCAAGCTGGCCCGGCTTCATACGCCGGCCAACCGAAACAAGATCATTACGTTCCGCGGCGGGTTTCATGGCCGCACGTATGGCGCTACCAGCGCAACGGCTCAGCCCAAGTACCATGAGGGAATCGGGCCCCTGCTGCCGGGCTTCGCCTATGCTCCGTTCGGCGATTTGGATGCAGTCCAGAAACTTGTC
Organism: uncultured Planctomycetaceae bacterium; assembly: GCA_964526975.1. Lineage (GTDB taxonomy): Bacteria > Planctomycetota > Planctomycetia > Pirellulales > Lacipirellulaceae > JABDGM01. The sequence continues at coordinate 1,619 of CAZGMU010000191.1, read as the reverse complement.
GACGGTGAAACATGCGCCATCATGATCGAGCCGATTCAAGGCGAAGGCGGCATTCGCATCCCGCCGACCGGGTTCCTCCAAGGTTTGCGCCAGCTCGCCGATGAGAACGAGTTGCTGCTGATTTTCGATGAAGTGCAAAGCGGCTGCGGACGCACTGGGAAGTGGTTTGCCTATCAGCATTCAGGCGTCGTGCCCGATATCATGACGCTTGCCAAGAGCCTGTGTGGCGGCGTGGCCGGTGGGGCGCTGCTGACCACGGCCGAAATCGCCCCGAGCTTGCGGCCTGGAATGCATGCCGCCACGTTCGGCGGCAACCCGATCGCCGCCCGCGCCGGCATCGCAATGATCGAAACCATCGAAGAGGAAGGGCTGCTCGATCGCGCCGTTGAAATTGGCGAGCGGTTCCACCAGCGATTGGCTCCGCTGGTCGACGAATTGCCGATCGTCAAAGAGCTGCGCGTGTGTGGTCTCATGATTGGGCTGGAGCTAACGGTCGACGGTGCTCCGCTGGTGCAAAAGTGCCTCGGCCAAGGCCTATTGATCAATTGCACTCAGCAAACCGTGATTCGCCTGCTGCCGGCCATGACGCTGAGCGACGAGCAGGTGGACGAAGGATGTGAAATCCTGGCGAATGTTTTACGAACGAGTAGGGAGCAATAAGCAGGGAGTGAATCCCACTGTTTCTCTTTTTTCCAACTCCCCATTCCCCATTCTCAATTATTACTATGCGGCATTTGATTACACTCGCCGACGTTTCTGCTGCCGAGATTCAGCGGATTTTCTCGATTACCGAGGATCTGAAAACCAAATTTGGCGAGGGGCTTCGCGAGCCGCTGTTGCCGGGCCGCATGTTGGCGCTGTTGTTCGAAAAGCAATCGCTTCGAACCCGCGTCAGTTTCGAGGCCGGGATGGCTCACCTGGGCGGCAGCAGCATGATGCTGGGCGACGACGCCGGTTTCGGCAAGCGGGAAAGCATGGCTGATTTCTCGCGCGTGCTTAGCGAGATGGTCGATGTCGTCGTGATTCGCTCGAAGCGGCAGGCGACGGTCGTCGACTTCGCCAAGTATTCATCTTGCTCGGTCATCAACGGATTGACCGATCTCGCGCATCCCTGCCAGGCGCTGGCCGATCTCTACACGCTCAAGGAAAACCATGGAACCTTAGCTGGGCTAACGTTGGCCTGGGTCGGCGATGGCAATAATGTGCTTCGCAGTTTGGTCGAGGGTTGCGGCCACCTGGGCGTAAGGGTATCGGTTTGTACGCCTCCCGGCTATGAACTCGATGGCGAGTTCATCAAGCA
>CAZGMU010000191.1:0-286 GCA_964526975.1 uncultured Planctomycetaceae bacterium | reverse complement strand
GTTCGCGAGGCTTCGGCCGTTTACACCGATGTTTGGGCCAGCATGGGCCAAGAGAGCGAGAAAGAAAAGCGCAAACGCGACTTTGCCGATTACCAGGTAAACAAGAAGCTCATGTCGGCCGCGCCGAAAGACGCTCTCTTCCTTCATTGCCTTCCCGCTAACCGTGGTGAAGAAGTCACCGACGAAGTGATGGATGGGCCCAATAGCGTGATTGTCGAACAAGCCGCCAACCGGATGCACGTACAGAAAGGCATCCTGGTTTGGTTGCTCGCCTCGAAGGCCTAAG
>CAZGMU010000190.1:0-9063 GCA_964526975.1 uncultured Planctomycetaceae bacterium | reverse complement strand
TGAAATATTGATCACTCGGCCGCTGCCTCGTTCCAACATCCCAGGCAGTACGGCCTTTGTGCAAAGGAAATAAGATTTCAAATTTAACTGCAGACACATTTCCCATTGCTCGATGGGCGTGTCAAGAATTGGCTTGAGCCAATTATGGCCGGCGTTGTTAACAAGGATGTCAATTGGCCCAAGTTGCTCCTGAACAGTGGCGATCATGGATTCGACGTCACTCGGGCTAGTTACATCACCATAGATTGGCAGCGCTCGCCCTTGCTGCCTGTTGATCTCATCGCAAACAGCGGTCGCCAGATCAGGCTTCGTTACGTAATTAGCAGCCACGGCCGCTCCCTGGCGAGCAAGTACGCAAGCAATACCAGCGCCGATCCCGCGCGAAGCACCTGTGACTAGAGCGACTTTGCCTGCAAGCGTCATGGGATGTGCTCGAATCGGGTCGAAGCCGCAGTGAAACCGCCCGATGCGGGCGTTGAAGAAACGTTACCAAATGCGCGTTACCCACCGGCCGGCTTGGATACCGTGACAGTGAAATCATTCTTTCCAGGTTTCACTTCGAATTGCAAGCCAGAAGTATCCGTATTAAGGAAACGGGCGTCGACCACCGAAGGCACGGTGATACCGTTCTCACGCTGGGAAGAGGTGTCCGGTGGAACGATGCATACGCCGTACTTGCCTGGTTGCACACCCTTGGTGCTGCCACCAGCGCGGAGGTCGAAGGTGCCATCACTACGGACATCGGCGCGCGCGAGATGCTTTCCGTCATCACACATAAACATAATAGTTCCCCCGGTCAGCGGGGAACCGTCCTGATAGACAACCTTGCCGGAAACCGACGCGCTTGATCCGCAACCAACGGTTGCGGTGCAAAAGAGCAGAAGAGCCATCGTGGCGCAGATTGATCGGCAATGCATCACTCTGAGATTCCTATCTGCGAGCAACAAGATAACCGACTAGCGAGCACCATCACGCCGATTCGCCAAATACTTCAAGGTGACGAGGTCGATATCTGGATTAATCCCTTCAACGTGCCCATCACCCATCAAAAAATTACAAACGCTTGGATGCCAACTGCCGAACTGGCTGTTATACGCCTCGTCCCGATCAGTAGCGATGGGCGCATAGTTACCGTTAGGAACGCCGGACGCCGCCAAAAATGTACCGGCGCAACGTCCTGCAGTAGCGTCATGGTCGGAATTGTAAATGCAGTTATCATAAGGAGCAGTCAACTGAAACTCCAGGTTCATCCGCACGTGCTTTTCTCCAACAAAAAATGTCTTCGAAAGGCCGTCGGGAATCTCCTTTAGCTTGAGTGCGGCACGAGTGTAGGCCGGATTATCCTTGGCGGTACCGTTGAAGAATGCCCCGTTGCAAAGCTTAGGATTCAGTGCGCCACTCCAGTCGTCGGTCTTAGCGTCATGAACGCAGACTGCGTAGTCGCCGACTGATCCCGTGGCCGTTATAGCGGTGTTGGCCTCATTCTTGCTTAGTACAGTGGGCACACGACGAGTCGGGCAGTAGTACTCCGGAAGCGTGAAAGCGAGGAGCGACGGTTTCTTTGTAGCAATAGCAGCGAAGCTTGTGCCCCTGGTGCCTGTGTTGGGGCTGTTCGCTAGCCATTCATCGTAGATGTTTCCACCTTCCATCTGTGGCAGAATGTCGACATACCACGTGTGGCCGTCTTGAGCGTGAGTCGTCCTGGCGAATGGCAAGCGGCCGCGTACATCATGATACGTGAGCAGTGCGAGGCCTAGTTGCTTTATATGATTGACACATTGCGTGCGCCGCCCCGCTTCGCGTGCCGCCTGAATTGCCGGCAACAGCAAGGCTACGAGAATGCCAATGATGGCGATAACCACCAATAGTTCGACTAATGTAAATGCACTGCGAAAACGTTCCTTCATAGTGAGCCTCAGTTACTTCGCAAGAATATGCAGTCGATAACTTCGCTCGCCCCGGTTGCTTGGAACCGTGGCTCGCACCGCATGGCGGCTCAAGGAGATGAACCGGGATTGCCAAAGTTCAACTCCCACATTTCATAAAACTCAAATGATAAGTCTAGCGGCCACAAACCAACCGCCTATAAGTTACCCTTGAAAAGAAATGGGGACCGCCGTAACAAATTACAATCAGTTCTCTATCCCATTACAACATTTTTTATCATGAATGCAAACTTCATGCTACGCAAATCGTATCTAAACCGGTGGTTTTGTATCAAGAATCCTAATGTGTTTTTAGGAGTCCAACGGTTGCATCCTTGGTGCCAGTCAACGTTCGTGAGAATCAGTGTCTGATTCACAATGATTCTCAACAATACGCAACAAACGTTCTTGCTATTTTGACTGACAAACCACAGGCTGCATTATATCACCTGTGGAACAAAATACACCAAACTCGCAGCCTGATTCGCCGGGAGTGGTTCAACTTAACCACTCTTTCAATGCCCGCTCGGAGAATCGTCTCAATGGATCTACGAACAGTCTGTAAAGGGCTTCTAGCTACCTCGACGCTGTGCGTCTGCGCGATTGCGTCCGAACCAATCTCCGCCCCTCACACTTTTCTCACGGTAAGCCCAAGCGGTCATTTTATCAGCTATCGTGGGCGACCGCTCCTTCTACTTGGTGATAGTGGCACACACTGCATCCTTCAAAATCTGAATATCAATTATCGAGAATGGTTGGACGAATGTGCTGCTCGCGGACTTCGTGCTGTTCACATCTGGTCTTTTGTCGCGGCTAAACAAAAACAAGATGGCTCCGTTACTGAGCCACGTTGGGGCTATATCTACCCCGATGTCACCCCATGGCGACGAAGGACGGATGGCCCATCAGCCCTTGACCAGAAACCGCAGTGGAATCTCCACGAGTTTGATGATGGAGCGGATAAGGAAATCCACCATTATTGGCCACGCCTGCGCGACCTCTGCTCGTATGCCAGGAAAAAAGATATCGTAGTCGGCATCACCGTATTCTTTGGTTGGCCCAAGCACAACTCCTCTTCGCAACCTGACTGGTTCTATCATCCGCTGAACAAGATCAATGGTGGTTTTTTGTCGGAAACTAAGCAGCTTGTCGTAACCCCTCAAGCCATTCATACTCCTGGCCGCGAAGTTTTAAATGAATCATGGTCCGACAACTGGCCACCAGCCAAAAAAACACAATGGGTATGGGAGCGTTTTGCCAACGAACTAATCAAACAAACGCTTCCAATAGGGAATGTTTTTTATGTATTCATGGACGAGCACTCTTACAACGAAGGCAACTGCGGCGATCACTTTTGTGAGTTCTTCCGTAGCCGTGGCGCGTTCTGGGTAGACTGGGGCAGGCGCCGAAACATGGTCGATGCGGTCTACGACCAAGGAATTCTTTTGCCTGGCAACGACAGCCGCTTAAAGGCCCAGTTTTCGCTTTTTCCTTATAAACCATTCTTCGGACTGGAGGAGGGTGGCGAATCGCGATTCAACTATACATCCGATCTACTCCCCGCACTGTGGCAGTATGCCATGGCCGGCGGCAACTATTTTCACCACAACGACGAAGGGCAAGAAACTAGAACGACAGGCGTGATGGTTTTCGATCCCAATGTACGCAACGGCAAGAAGCAATCGGTTTTGGAACGACTAAGTTGGATTGGCCATGCCAGCCGTCTCTTTAACGAGACGATCAAAGATTTAGATAGGATAGCGCCTCACAATGAATTGCTCGATTCAGCGAAAGATATTTATTGCCTGGCAAACCCGGGGCAAGAGTACGTTGTGTTTGCGAGGGTAGGGTCGCCGACAAAATTCACTTTGGATGTGGCATCCTATGATCACCCGCTTAAGTGCAAATTCTATAACCCTAAGACAGGCGAGTTTGGATCCGAGTTCATTCGCGACTCAGGATCGACGATCCATTTCACGAAGCCCGATTCCGAGCATTGGGTACTCTATATCTCAAAATGAACCGGATAGCATTACACAAGCCGCGCCGTAGTATAATAGCTGCATCCTTGCAGCGATATTACGATCTTAATGGTGAAATTGTCGTGACAAAGCACTGCTTCCTATTCGCACTGGTCCTCGCCACAGCCTCCATCGCCTCGGCTGTTATGCACGCAAGTGAAGTTCCGGCAATTCCTCGCCCAACAACAAGTCAACTGCGGGTTGCCACGGTCCAAATGCGATCTACTCGCGATCTAGAAACGAACGTCCACAAAATTCAGAAGCACATCGAACGGTGTGCTCGCGAAGGTGCGAGAGTCGTCGTTTTTCCGGAATGCGCTTTGACAGGCTATTTCGATGATGCCTACATGCGCGGATTTTCAAAGGAAGCACTAGCGGCCGCGGAAGAAAAGGTCGCAGAAACCTGCCGCAAATTCAATACCTACGCGGTTGTTGGAGCTCCGCATCGCGAGGGAAACAAACTCTTTAACTCAGCCATCGTGACGAGCCCTGAAGGGAAGATAATCGCCCGTTACAACAAGATTCAATTGGCTGAATCATGGCCAGTAGCGGGGCAAGATCTGGTTGTCGCGCCCATCGACGGTATTCCGACATCCATTATCATTTGCCACGACGAGCGTTATCCAGAGCTAGTTCGGCTGCCTGTGTTGGCTGGAGCGCGGATCGTATTCTATCTCTCCCACGAATCTGGATTATTGTCTGAATCAAAAATTGGTCCGTACCGCGCTCAAATCCAGGCCCGCGCGGTCGAAAATTCGGTCTACGTCGTGCATGCCAATGCCCCCGCAAACCCTGATGGGACCGGTTCACACGGCCACAGCCGATTGATTGCGCCCGATGGGAACTTGATCGAGGAAGCCTCAATGTTTGGTGAGGACGTGCTAACAGCTACATTGAAAATGGATCGCGCTACCGGTCGGCTGGCACGCCAATCAATCGAGCGCGGACCACTAGGAGATTGGTGGCAGGCAGGTGCTGCACGTGTCCGCGTCATCGACAAGTAGCCGGTTGTAGCATGGCGTTTTCGGCTTTATGTGGAAAACCAATCTTCGGTTTTTCAAGTAGTACACGACGACGCCTCGGCAATGAGTTCTGGCAACCACCGTACGCGCACGTCGTCGCACTCGGCGTTAAGAGCAAGATGTCGCGCGGAAAGCAGCGAGTCTGTAACCAGAAAATCGGCTTGGCACTGCTTTGCCTCCTGCAACCTTTGCCGAGCTAATCGATCGGCCAAAGCTGGATAGGTGAGCCACAAGCCATCGTCCGCACCGCAGCTTTTAGCGAGCGACCGTGACCAAACGTTGTAAATCTGCTTCATTCCCAATGCATCGATGAAGCGGCGCGGCGCTTCGAAAACTTCGCCGGTTCCGAGCGCCGACTCTGGCCCTTGAAAGCCGGGTTGTATCGCATCCCCAGAGGCCATGCTGTCTGCGACTAAGGTGGCGCTGCGACTATCCAAAAAGAAAACATTTTTGGCGGGCACCGCGCGGTGCAACGCCCCGTTGCCATTATGCGACGGTGAGAATGAAGAAGTCGCAACAGATTCTTCTTCAGCAAGCTTCTCTGCTAGAGAGGAAATTCTCACGCCCTCTGGCAACGATACCCCCAATACCGGCAAAACTCTCCGCAATGCCCATAATGTCTGCGGGCCATCGGCGATTACTTCCGTTGCTCCCGAGTAAGCAATCCGATCGATTAGCTGCAACGCTTGCTGGTAGGCAATTTCCCTGGCCCCAAGGCAATAGGCGAGAGCACTAGTGGCTATCACCAGCACTTCAACATCGCGGTAATTTCGATTGTTTCGTAGTATTTCCGCTGCAGCGTATACGGCATCAGTTTCTCCTAATTCCGCAGCCTCCCCTCCTAGCAACAGCATAGATGACTTCGCGGAAAACGACTCTAGCATTGGGCGCTTTAGCGCAGCAAGAACAACGTCAGGTGCCAATCCGGCCTCATAAACCGCCGCTCTCGCCTCTGCTACGTACGCGCTAACTGGTAAATGACTGATGCACCATGCTTCGCTGATGCTGTCGAGCGTCGACTGGTACAGCAATTCCACTTGCCGCGCTGAAAGCGAATGAATCTCGTTGCGGGAGCGCCACAACATCATCGCTCGCGCCCGCGTCGAATGGCTTTCCAGCAAGGTCAAGTTCGAGACTTCCCCCGCCACCTTGCACATCGGGCAAAATCGACATCCGCTGAGAGCTGCTTGATATTTGGACAAGGTTGTAGGCAGCTGCGATGACATGTGAATTTGATGCATCATGTGGGGGGCCCAAATCCCATTTTTCCTGGGTTTAGAATATTGCGTGGATCGAGGCTCCGCTTCAACCCGTCCAAGACCTGAAAGGCATTACCATATTGTTCGCGCATTAGCCGAGCCAACTTAAGGCCGACGCCGTGGTGGTCGTTCAAGACTCCGCCACAGGAAATCGAGGTTCGCACCGCTAGATTCCACACCTCGTTGTGAAGTGCCAAGGCTTCGCTCGAATCGCGTGGCGGGTTCGCGATTGCGAAACGATCGTAAACCATGACTCCCCAAGGATACCAATGTGAAAAGTGTGCGTAATATTGCAAGCCCCACTCGGTATACTCTTTCTCAAGTACATGCTTTTTCGTTGTGTATAAGTTTTCGATGTTGTCGTAGGTACAAACTGTATCGAGCGTTCCAAACATCATCGGCAGGTCGAACACGTGTGGAGGGAAATAAAAATCGTAGCGATGCTTCCACCAGCGGCTGCCATGTTCTGTGCCCAGCTCTTGAGCGCCTAATTCCCTGCAGATTTCCAATGCCCTATCTTCCTGCAGATCGACCAGGTTCTTCCGGCCGTCAAAACCGATCACCATATAAACGCCGGAGTCGATATGCTCTCCAAGTGTGCTTCCGATCACTTTTATACTGCTGGGCTCATCGTACAGACGGATCACGCAAGGTTCGAGCCGTTCGTGCATCATGCGTCGACCTGCTTCGAGTCCAGCCGCTAAATCGTCGAAGATTAACGATTGGAAACGCCGTTCTTCCGGCAGTTCGATGACACTCATGGTCGCTTCGGTGATGATGCCGTACGATCCTTCCGAGCCGACGAAGAGATCAAGAATCCCCGGACCGGCAGCATGACTGGGCACAGGCAACGTGCGCATGATTTCCCCGGTAGGCAAAGCCAATTGAATTGATAAGACCAGATCTTCGGCTTTGCCATACTTGGTCGACAGAACGCCCGATCCGCGACACGCCAAATAGCCGCCCAAAGTGGCCGAGTGGACAGATGCGGGATAATGTGGCAATGTTAGCCCGACCGCATTCAACGCCGACTCAAGTTCATATCCGTTGATGCCGGCGCCCGCCGTGACGGTTTGAGCTTTGACGTTGATCTCTACGATTTTGGACAGCCGCTTTAAGTCGATTGTGATGCCACCGTATACAGGAATGATGCCGCCTTGTGAACCGGAGCCACCTCCCCAGGGTATCAAAGGAATTCGATGTAGATTGGCTAGCCTGACGATAGCCGCGACTTCTTCCACGTTCCCAGGCAACACTACAAAATCTGGCAAGGGAAACGGGCTGCCTCGATCAACAAACATGCGGGGTACCCAAAAATAATCGACGCCATAGATAGCGCGGTCGGCCGCATCGGTTAGGACGTATTCCCGACCGCTAATATCTATCAGCTCCGACTCAATCATTTGCCGTTGCAGTTCGTGCATGTTTGAGGCCACTAATTTAGCTCAAAGTCGCGGAGCCGCGCTGAGATTGATCGCAAAGCGCGATCGCTATCACGATAAATACTAAACAGCGCTTCGTAGCGAACGGTCATTTCTGATTGAGGCTGGATTGAATCGCGCAATTGGATGATCGACTCCAGCGCGTCCGGCGTCGCTTCGATCGCTCCGACGCCCATCGCAACTAGGAGTGCCGCACCATAAACAGCGCCGGCCTGTGCGGGCCGGCGCAGCGGACGATTCAGAACATTGGCCACGATCGATGCCCACAACATGCTTCGAGACCCATTGCCTATTAGCCGGAACTCGTTTGCGCGCAATCCAGAACTCTCCATTGCACTTAAAGCATCTTTTAGTCCAAAAGCCACACCTTCCAGAACGCTGCGAATAATGTGCGCGCGCGTATGTCTGGTTGTAAGACCAATAAAATCTCCTCGCATGCGATCATCCCAATAAGGGGCCCATTCACCATTGAGGTGAGGGTGAAAGATCAATCCGCTGGAGCCAGCCGGTACAGTCGCCGCCACGGCGTCCATTTCTTCAAAAGCCGTGGAGTTCGAATCATTGAAGCCTAAGAGGTCTCGCAACCACCGGTAACAAGATGCAGCGTATTTGCTTGCGGTGCCTGGATACCAAAGGCCATCGAATACGTGCCGGTAATTGATAATTTGTGCTTCAGGCACTGGATTGGATGCAACAATAGCAATGCGCCCGACACTCGCCAACTTGATGATACCCGCGTTAGGCCGAACGGCTCCTGCCCCTAGTACCTCCGCCGCAGTATCTGTTGTGCCGGCAATCACAGGTGTGCCCACCGCTAAGCCCGTGTCGGCCGCGCCAGTTTTTCCGACTTTTGCGACGACTTCGGTTGGAGCTACCGCTGCCGGAAGCCAATTACGTGATACCCCTAAGTCGTCGCAGAACTTTTCGATCCACTGATTTTCGAGTGGATCGAAAAGCAAGCTTCCGCTCGCATCGATCGTATCCGTAACAGGACTTGCCGTTAAACGATTTCGCACATAGTCCTTTTCAAAAAGTATTCGACGCGTAGTACGCCATGTAGCCGGGGCGTTCTGTCGGATCCACAGCAGTTGAGGCCAAGTCCATAGCGTGCTTACATCATTAAGTGTTTTTTCGCGAACCGTGGCACCCCAGCGACCTCGGATTTCATCAACCTGGGTGGAACTGCGCATCGAACATCAAAATGCTAGGTCGAAGTGGTTGGCCTGACTCGTCGAGCAAAACTGCATTATGGGTAACGCCCACGATTCCGACGCCGACAACATCGCCGGGCGATACTGCCGCATGCTCCATCGCTCGACGGACAGTCGTGCAAAACGCCCGATACCATTCTTCCGGATTTTGCTCGGCCCATCCCGCCTGCACATAATTCGTTT
>CAZGMU010000189.1:0-9077 GCA_964526975.1 uncultured Planctomycetaceae bacterium | reverse complement strand
GAGACGGAATTCACCGGCCTTTTTCGCAATCGACGCGAGCAATATCCCCGGGTTTTGCGCCGCCGACTGGGACCCCTTGGCCGCGCGCGAAATTTAACGCCGTGCCTCCCAAGCACTTACGACGCAAAATCCGGAAACCGCCCGTGCAAAACTACCTGAATCGTGGAAAAAGCCATTTTTGGACGTTTTCCGGGTGGCTTTCTTTCTCTGAAATTTTGGCCCGTAAACCACGGTCCACAGGAGAACTGCAAAGTCGGGGTCTGGTCCATTTTTCGGCCAAAAGACTACCAGGCAATCGTGCCACCGCTCGCCGAAAACATGGACCTGACCCCTTCGCCTTGAACTTTGCGGTCCTCCTGCCACTTGGGCTTGAACGCCAGCTAATAGAAGGGCACAATGATTGGTTCCCTGCCTCGCGGCCAATCGAGCCTGCTGAGGCGGCTACCGTACAAATATCTCCGCATTTGCGAGTCGCATGGTCATGGCCGATTCATTGAAAGTCGAAAAGCGCAAGTCCCTGGGAAAACGAAACAACGAGCGGCTCCGCCGCGCGGGCCGGTTGCCGGCTGTCCTCTACGGCCACGGCGAGGAGTCGGTAAGCCTCTCGTTGGCCTCGGATCAGGTCGAGGCGTCGCTCCGTCATGGCGCGAAGGTGGTCGATCTCAGTGGCGATGCCGACGGCAAAGCCCTGCTGCAAGATGTGCAGTGGGATACGTTCTATCAAAACGTGTTGCACGTCGATTTGCTCCGTGTTCATGCCGGCGAAAAGGTAACGGTCGAAGTGCCGATCGAGCTCCGCGGCGAAGCGGCGGGCGCTCGCGAAGGCGGCATCCTTGAGCAAGTGCTGCACTCGGTCGAAATCGAAGTCGCGCTGGACGTGATCCCTGAAAAACTCCACATCAGCATCAAGAACTTGCAAGTCGGTGGGCACCTCGCTTTGAAGGACATCAGCGATCTGCCGCCAGGAGCGACGATCGTCGGCGACGAAGAGGAAATGGTCGTTCACTGCGTGAAGCCGTCCGAAGAAAAAGAAGCGGCTGGCGAAGAAGGCGAAGCAGCCGAGCCGGAAGTCATTGGCAAGGGCAAGGACGACGAAGCGGAAGCAGCCGAAGAGAAGGAATAGCAGTGGAGCATGGAACTGGGAATTCCGAGTCATCCATTCCCTGTTCCTCGCTGTCATGAAACTAATCGTCGGCTTAGGCAACGTTGGGAGAAGTTACGAAAAAACGAGGCACAACATCGGCTTCGAAGTGCTCGAAGCTCTCGCCGCCCGCTCGCCGGGCGCGAGCGCGAAAGAGAAGTTCGACGGCCGGATAATGGACGCGATGGTCGCTGGCCAACGGTCGCTCCTGTTGTGGCCACACACTTTGATGAATCGGAGTGGCCAGAGCGTGCGGGCTGCAGCCGATTTTTATCAGTTGCTGCCGGCAGATTTGTTGGTCATATGCGACGACTTCAACCTGCCGCTGGGCAAGTTGCGTCTTCGCAGCAGCGGCTCGGCCGGCGGACAAAAAGGGTTGGACGACATCATCAAGCGGCTCGGAACAGGTGAGTTCAGCCGCTTGAGAATCGGCATCGGGCCAGTGCCCGATGCCTGGGATGCCGCCGACTTTGTATTAGGAAAATTCGGCTCGTCCGACCGGACAATCGTCGACGAGTCGATCGACCGGGCGGTGGATGCGGCCGAATGTTGGATAGGGAATGGAATCGCGGTGGCGATGAATCGATTTAATTAAACGCTGTTAGCTCTTAGCTATCCGCTATTAGCCGAAAAGAAACGGGCTGATAGCTGACGGCTAACAGCTAATCGCTTTCCCCACACAGGAGTTTTCACTTGGAAGTCCGATCAAACGTTTACGAAACGATGATCATTTTCGATTCGAACCGGTACGCGCGCGAGCGAGCGGCCCTGCCGGCCGAAGTCGAAAAGATGATCCAGGCTGGCGGCGGCGAAGTGCTCGTCAGCCGGCTCTGGGAAGAACGTCGCCTGGCCTACCCAATCAATGGCCAACGCAAGGGTACTTACTGGCTTCTCTATTTCCGCGGCCCGAGCTCGATCCTCACCGGCCTCAATCGGGAATGGGAAATCCACGACGGCATCCTGCGCCACCTCGTGTTGAAGGTCCACCCGCATCTGGTCGACGTCCTGCTTGAGCACGCCAAGGCCGGCCCCACTCCGGCGGCTCCCGCGGCGGCCGCGCCCGCTGGCCGCGCGGCGAATGTGGAAGTTCCCGATATCGACTTGAACAATTAGTCGGAGAAAAATCGACGCACTTTCCCCAACCTAGTCGTCTTTTTCGCGGGTTTATCGGCCTCGAAAGATATTGGTTGCTTTGCCTTTGCTGTTTTGATATTTTCGAGATTACCGGAACGAATGTTCAGTAACCCTAGAACTTTGCCCAAAATTTACGTCGAGCCACAAGATAGAACTGTTTACCAGAGAACCGCTATCCAATCGCTTGCGGCTTAGCGCGATTTTCTGGGCAAAGCCGGACCCCTAGTGCAATCAATTAAAAGATGGCTCACAGGAGCCTCGCTCGATTGGAAAGAAGACCGTCATGGCGAGCTATAACCGCGTTATCCTGGTTGGAAATTTGACCCGCGATCCCGAGCTGCGGTACATTCCCAGCGGCACGGCCGTATCGGACATCGGCCTCGCTGTGAACGATCGAGTGAAAAAAGGCGATCAGTGGATCGACGAAGTAACCTTCGTCGACGTCACATTGTGGGGTCGCACGGCCGAGATCGCCAACGAATATCTCAGCAAAGGCTCGCCCGTTTTGATCGAGGGGCGCTTGAAGCTTGACCGCTGGGAAAAGGACGGCCAAAAGCACTCCAAGCTGCGGGTCACTGCTGACAAGCTGCAAATGCTTGGCTCCAAGGAGGGCGCTCGGGGAGGCGGGGGAGGTGGCCGGCGCAGCAGCAGTGGCGGCGGTGATTCATCTCAATACGACGACTCCGACTACATGCCGGCAGGCGGCCCGCCGCCGGTCGACGATATCCCCTTCTAAGAGCATCGAACAGAATGAACGAAACCGCCAAAAACACAAAGGACGCCAAGCCATTCACTGCTGATTTCTGTCTTCCTCGGCGTATTTAACAACTTGGCGGTTCAATTTGTTGGACGCTTTAAATACCCCCTGTAGCGAACATCACTATCTAACATCGAACACTTACGTAGCCATGAGAACGAAACACCGCAAACTCCGCCATAAGCCCCTCACTCCTTTCAAGCCGCTCCCCAAGGGCGAGCGTGGTGGCGTCGAGCTGCTGCTTATCCACAATGTCGAGCACGTTGGCAAACAAGGCCAGGTCGTCGAGGTGAAGAAGGGCTACGCTTACAACTACCTCATCCCGCAAGGCTTGGCGATCCAGGCGAGCGATCATCACAAGCGGATGGTCGAAAAGCACAAGGCCAAGCTGCAACAGATCGAGTTGGCCCGCCAGGCCGAGCTGCGCAAGCAAGCCGCCGAACTGGCCAAGCAGAGCATCACGATCGAGGCCAACGCCACCGAAGATGGCCACCTGTATGGAAGCGTCGGCGCGGTGGAAATCGTCGCGGCCCTCAAGGCCAACGAAGTCCACATGACCACCGATCAAATTCGCCTCGAAGGCCCGCTCAAGGAACTCGGCTTGTACACCGTTCGCGTTCGCTACTCGAGCGAAGTCGAAGGCGAGCTCAAGGTGTGGGTCGTGCCGACAGTGGCGACCGACGAAAAGTAGAATGCCAGGAGGGGAGATGGGGAGCGTGGGAGATAGGGAGGTTCGTGGGCAAAACGATGCCTAGCACACTCCCTCTCTCCCAGCCTCCCCCTCTCCCCGTCTTCTTCTCCAACAGACGGATCGACCTGTGGCTACGGTAGAAAAACAGCCTCGCAATTCAGGCACGAGCAGCATCGGCGAGCTGCTCGACCGGCAACCGCCTCGTAGCACCGAGGCCGAACGGGCCATTCTGGGCAGCTTGCTGCTGCTGCCCGAGGCTTGCGATGAAGTCGCCCTCATCGTCCGCCCCGAAGATTTCTACGACGGCGCTCATCGCTCAATCTTCACGCACATGCTGGTCTTGCACGAGGGCGGCCGGCAGATCGAGCCGATGCTCCTCAGCCAGATGTTGCGCGATGCCGGCCAGTACGAATCGGTCGGCGGCGCCGCTTTCCTGCTCGAGTTGAGCCAGGAAGTGGCCACTGCGGCCCATGCCGAGCATTATGCCCGCATCGTCCGCGACAAAGCCGTGCTCCGCTCGCTGATCCACGCGAGCACCGACATCATCCAGGAAGCCTACGAAACCGGCATCAACGCGCGCGAAATGCTGGCCCGCGCCGAGGAGCGTGTCTTCCGCATTCTCGATACCAAGGGCGAAACCCAATCGGCCAGCATCCGCGACATCCTGTTCGATTGCTTCAAGCGGATCGACGCCCGTCGCGACAACAAGCACGCCGCCGGCGGCCTCGAAACCGGCTTCATGGATTACGACGACCTTACGGGCGGCCTGCAAAATTCGGAGCTGACGATCCTCGCGGCTCGCCCTAGTATGGGCAAAACCGCGATGGCCTTGAACATTGTCGAGCATGTCGCGGTCGAACTGCAAAAGCCCGTGCTGGTGGTCAGCCTGGAAATGGCGGCCATGGAGCTGGGCGACCGCTTATTGTGTGCCCGCGCACGCGTGAACGGCCTCAAAGTTCGCACCGGCCATTTCTCCGAGCAGGAACACCGCGACTTATTGACGGCGGCTAGCGATTATTACAACGCGCCGCTGTTTGTCGACGATACGCCCGGCCGCAACATGACCGAAATCGCGGCCACCGCCCGCCGGCTCAAACGACAAGATAGTTTAGCGCTGATCGTCGTCGACTACCTACAGTTGATCGAGCCAGACAACCCCCGAGACTCACGGCAGGAGCAGGTCTCCCGAATTTCACGCCGCTTGAAAGGTCTGGCGCGCGAGCTCTCTGTCCCGGTCGTTTGCCTGGCCCAGGTAAATCGGCAGGTGGAATCGACCCGCGACAACAAGCCGCAACTGAGCCACTTGCGCGAATCGGGAGCGATCGAGCAAGACGCCGACGTGGTGGCATTCATCCACCGCGAAGAATATTACCAAAACAGCGAGGCAGACCGCGAGCAAGTCAAAGGCCAGGCGGAATTGATGATTCGCAAGCAACGCAACGGTCCCACCGGCGACGTAAAGCTGACCTGGCTGCATGAGTTTGGCCGCTTCGAGAATTTCCAACAGCCCGAGTACAGTGAGTTTCAGGATTTCGGTCCGACGGATTTCTAGGGGCGTATCAGCCTCTGATTCGATGGTAGCTGAATTCGCAAGAATTCGGTTCTGACCGTATGGGCCGGACTCTTGCGAGTCCCAGCTACACTTCGAATCAGCTTCACTTAACCACCGTTAAGAACATGTTTTGAAATGGCGAAAGCTGCCTTGGAACCCTCTCCCTTTGGAAGAGGGCAGGGTGAGGGTGCCTTGATTTTCCGCTATTCTCCCTCACCCCAACCCTCTCCCAAAGGGAGAGGGAGAATTCTAAAACACCTTCTAAGCCTCGCGTTTACGCTTCCTCCGCTAGCAGCGGCTTTGCTGCGGGGATGATTTTCGCGGGAATTACGCTGCCAGCGGTCGGGAGCCGTGGCCACTAGAACCCGCCTTGCTGACCTCCGGCCGTTTCGCTATTTCTACGCGGCTTTTGCGCACCGCGATTTGGGCGCCAGATGGGTGCCCGCCCGTTTATATCGCATGCGTCCAAGCAACTACTTGTCCCAGCAGCCAACTCGGCCCATACGCGTAAGTCGTCCCGCGGCGAACCGTTCAAAAATCATTCGGAAATCGCACTTGTCCCAGCGCGTTCTTCACATTCGCAACCTTATCGCCTGGTCCACGCTCGTTGGCGTCGTGGCCTGTATGCCCGCGTTTGCGCTTGCGCAAGGCATGGGAGGCGGCATGCCGTCGTTGCCCCAATCGATGTTCGGCAAAAAGCAAGACAACCGCGAGCCGATCGGCCTGTCTCTCTCGGCCACCGATGAAAACGTCTCCGCTATTCGCGTCGTCGGCAACACCACGATTCCGACCGATCAGGTTCTCAATCAACTGCAAACGCGTGTCGGCCGGCCGTTCGACCCGGCCCTCGTGCAGCGCGACGTCCGCAAGCTCGCCGGCCGCGGCTGGTTCGTGGATGTGCAGCCCGCCTATGAGCAAGCGGCCGATGGCCGCATCGTGATCTTCAAGGTCGTCGAGCGCCCCGTCGTGCGCTACGTCGAGTACCTTGGCAACTACGGCTTACGAACGAAGAAGCTGGCCAAGGAAACCGACCTCAAAGTCGGCGGCCCTGTCGATCCGTATGCTGTCCAAGAAGCGCGCCGCCGCCTAGTCGATCTGTACCACCGCAACGGCTACAACAATGTTCAGATCAGTGTTATGGAAGGCGACAAGCCGACCGACAAGGGGATCGTGTTCGTCATCAACGAAGGCACGGCTCAGAAAATCTGGAAGGTCGAGTTCATCGGCAACGAATTCGTCAGCTCCGCCCGGCTAAAAACCAAAATCGACTCGAAGCCGCCCCTCGCTTACCTCTTCAAGGGCTACGTCGATCGCGATCAGATCGATGCCGACGTCAACAAGCTCACTGTCTATTACCGTTCGTTCGGCTACTTCGACGCCAAGATCGGCAAGCAGTTCGAGTTCGACGAAAAGAACAAATGGCTCACGCTCCGGTTCGTGATCCACGAAGGCGTTCGTTACGAGGTCGAAAGCGTCGCTTTCATCGGTAATAGACTGTTCTCGAGTGATTCGCTCGCCTCGGGCGTCGAGCTGAAGCCCGATTCCACGCAAGAGCCGCCGCTACAAAGGGCCTACCACAAGATCATGCCGTTGCCGCCGGGCCCTCGTCCGTTCGAGCAAGACAAGATGAACGCCGACGTAGCCTGGCTCAAAGAGCTGTACGGCAGCCAGGGGTACGTGTTCGCCGACATCAAGGCCGAGCCGATCTTCCTAGAAGAGCAGGGCAAGCTCAAGCTGATGTACCACATCGACGAGGGCAAGCGGTGGCGCGTCGGCAACATTTACGTTCACATCGCGGGCGACAATCCGCACACCAAAATCCAAACGGCGCTCAATCGGCTGTCGTTCAAATCGGGCCAAATCGCCGACATCCGCGAGATTCGCGCCAGCGAGCGCCGGCTGCAAGCGAGCGGTCTGTTCATGGCCGACCCGACCCGCGGCGTCATGCCCAAGATCGTCTACCATATTCCGGATGGCAGCAAAACGGAAATCGCCAAGGGTGACAGTGGGTTCCGTGGCCAAAGCCCGGATGCGCAGCGGGGAGTGGGGAGTGGGGAGCGGGGAATCCAGTTGCTGCCGGCTCCTGACCTACCGGCTTCGGTGCCGCCCCCTCGAGCGCCGATTGGTCCGCCGCTCATCGCGCCGCCGAACTCGGCGTTGGCGGCTCAGCCGCAGCCTCAGGTTACTTACAAAGTGGAAACCGCGCCAGTCGCCGCGCCGAGCGACGAGCTGGTCGACGTCCACATGTACATCGAAGACACGGAAGCTCCCGCTACGGCCAGCGGTATCGAACCAGCGCCGGCGCCAGCCGCAACTCCCGCGATTGGCCCCGTGCGATACGAAGCGCGCCGCCCGCCGTACGACGATGCGAGCGCTCCGAACAGCCAATATCATCAATCCGGTCAATACGCCGCCGCGCCACAACCGAGTTATTCCCAAACGTATCCAAGCTACCCAACAGCCACGACACCTACGTACCCCACGACTGCTCCGGCGCCGGCCAACAGCAGCGCAACTCCGTATAGTAAGCTCGTCGTTCGCACACAGAGCCCTTACCAGCCGGCCACAACACCAGCTCCTCAATACACCTCGACGACCTATGGAGGGCAGCAAATTGGTGGAACCGGCCCCGATGCCACCGCCGTGGGCAGCAATCCTTACGCGGTCAAGCAGGTTACGATCACCGAGCCGCAATTGCCGCCGTCGAGCCCGGCGCCCGCGTTTGGCCCGCCGCCACTGACAGCGCCCGTCGCCGAACCGCTGCCAGCGCCGCCTGGCGCGCCGCAGTATGCTCCGATGCCGGCGCAGCAATATGTCCCGGTGCAACAGGGGGCCCCCATGCCCGGCGGTCCGCCGCCGGTTCAGCTTGGTCCCGATGGGCGCATCACGCCCGTGCCGCCGATCCCTACAGCGCCCTATCCCACCGATCCCTTTACTCCCAGCCAGATGTGGCAAGATCCGGCCGTCGACATGGATGTCGTGCTCAGCGAAGGACAAACGGGCCGATTGATGCTTGGCGTCGCCGTGAACTCCGACGCCGGCCTCGTGGGCCAGATTTTGTTCGACGAGCAGAGCTTCGACATCGGCCGCTATCCGACAAGCTGGCAGGATGTCGTCGATGGTCGCGCTTGGCGCGGCGGTGGCCAGCGGTTCCGCATCGAAGCGGCCCCGGGTACCCAAGTGCAACGCTACCTGGTCAGCTTCGCAGAGCCTTACTTGTTCGATTCGCCCTACAGCCTGGGTCTTAGTGGCTCGTACTTCACTCGCCGCTACCGCGACTGGGACGAACAGCGCACGGGCGGCCGGGCCTCGATCGGTTACCAATGGGTCGAGAACGACCTTTCGACCAGCATCGCCTACCGCGGCGAAGATGTTCTCGTCGACAACCCTTCGAACCCGGCTCTGCCGCAGTTGGCCGAAGTATTGGGCCATAACGCGGTGCATGGCTTCAAATGGACGATCGCCAACGACACGCGCGACAGCGCGTTCCTAGCGACCGAAGGCCACTTCCTGCAAATGGAACTCGAGCAGGTCGTCGGCAGCTTCCAATACCCACGGGCGATCTTTGATGCCCGCCAGTATGTGCTGCTCAATCAACGACCCGATCGCTCGGGTCGCCATGTGCTGACGCTGGCCACCAAGGTTGGCTTCACTGGCGACAACACGCCAGTCTACGACACATTCTACGCGGGCGGTTTCACTTCACTCCGCGGCTTCCAGTTCCGCGGCGCTTCGCCCGTGGTGCAGAACGTACAGGTCGGTGGCGACTTCGAGTTCCTCAATACAGTGGAATATTTGTTCC
>CAZGMU010000188.1:1280-9089 GCA_964526975.1 uncultured Planctomycetaceae bacterium | reverse complement strand
ATAGACGCCCTTGTAGTTGTCGCAGTTCATCACGGTAGTGCCCATGGGGCAAGCGCTCACGATTGAGGCCGGCACCGCAGGCGTGGTCGTCCGATTCCAGACGAGGTAAAGACCGTCGCTGCCATCCGCCAGCGTACCGCCATCACCCCATTGGTAATCCGTTAAACCACCGCCTGCGCCAGGCGCTTTGAGGCTCAAGGATTGCAGGTCTGGATCTGTTTCGTACATCACTCCCTTGAGTACCTTGCCATTTACATAGTGGTTCGGCCGCCCAGCAGACTCGACGAACATAATCGTCTTGGACATACCGTCACTGACTTTGCGGATCGAATTTGGCGTATCGGTCAGCATGCCCAATAGCTTCTCGACAGGGCGTTTCGAGCCAGCCGCAAGACTGCCATCAATCTTACTACAATATTCAGTCTGATCGATGCGCGAAATGACGTTGTAATCGGTCGTATAGGTATTAGGTCGATTTTCAGTGGAGGGGCAGATAAATGTATCAATATCCTTTGCAAATGCCTTGGAGTAAGCTTCGCCCGTGGCAGGGTTATTCGTGGTGTTGAACCAATCAACATCGAATTTGATTCGATCATAGACAGCCTGCTCTTCCATGTAAGGAAGAATGAAGCTGAATACCGAGTGATGCCTCATACCGTTTGATGTGCCTACCGCACCGGCAACACCAGCACAAGCACCGGTCTTCCACGATTGGGTGTAATTCGGCGTATTCGCATACGGCAGCAATTTCTTGCCCGATTCGTAATTCAATACCGCTAGCCCAAGCTGCTTCATTTTGTTCACACACTGCGAGCGCCGTGCCGCTTCGCGGGCCGCTTGAATTGCCGGCAACAACAAGGCGACCAAGATGCCGATGATCGCGATCACCACCAGCAGTTCGACCAGCGTAAAGCCACGCTTCGTAGACCGAGACACATTCATGGTTACATCCTCTTTAAAGTTCCGTGATCGTAATCACTATGACGGGAATGAAATGAATGAAACGAAAAACTCGATGTGCCCGTACGGGGCGCAATGATTTCGCAAGTTGGTAGGTCAGGGGTAGTCTTTAAGCGCGTGGATTCGCTTTCAATCGAAAACGAACAATGGGGAAATTGTCGCGCTGTAAGACACCCGGCGGGGTTCAAACCTCGTCCAGGCACGTGCTGCTGCTGCGCAGACCGCTCCGGTCGTCTTGCAAAGACGCATCCTCTCTCCGTTCCTCATTTTCTCTGTGGACGAATGCAAACCATTGCACTCGTAATCAAACCGCCTCTCTCGTACAGCATCATACCGGCGGCGGAGGGAGTTTGTCTATTTACCTGCCAACTTTTTGCCGAATATTCACAACCTTTTGGAAGCTGCGGAGAAGGAGACAAAAGTGGACAGGCAAGACAATTAGCCTGGAGCGCTCCCATAACTACTTCTTAAGCTCCAAGTCGATTGTTTGAAGTTCGGAGCCAGCTTTAACCTCAACAACTAGCGGAGTCATTGCCGCGCTGCCATAAGCGTAAGGAACCGCCGAGGGCTTGGGAGCTTGCCCCTGGAGGGTTAACCCTACTTTGCTATCGATGATCGTCGCCCGATGCCAGCCTACGGGCGCACCAACCCCTTCCTGACCTTTGTACTCGTAGGTAAGCGTGTACTTACCTTGCTCGTCTGTTCTACCGCTCGCAAAAGCGGGCAGTCCATTTCCTTTCTCGGCGTCGGGCGAGAAGCGAACTAAAAGCCCACGCTCTGGTTTCCCATCGATGCGCACAACGCCCTGGACGGGCACAAACTCCGGGCCCTTTTCGCGGCAACCTGCAACCGGAACCAGCACAACCAACAGGACAGCGGCCCTTGCAAATCGGCAAAACATCGATTCCGTCTCACATGCCTCGGCGCGAGGCGAAGAGATTACCGAGGGAGGCGTAGCCAGTGGCTACTAAAATTCATCCGAAACAATGTCACCGGCGCCCCGCGTACTGAGTGCGACTAACACTGCAGGCGCGATCGAATCGGTAACGAAACGTGAAGACCCATCCGCCATGACAAAGTTGGCGCCGCCGGGGTGGCCGCTGCCCCACGTCTGCAGACGGTCGTCCTCACACTGGTATTGATTACCTGATCCCGTTAAGCACGAAGCGGGACATTGCCGATTGATCACACCTTGAAAACTTGGCGAGTCGCCGGCGCTGCGAGTGGCATGTGCCGTGCCCTTGAAGTCCCCCATCCATCCCCACAATGCAAATTGATGAATCCTCAATCCGTTTGTGCTTGCAGGGCTTTTGTCGTACATCGCGTCGAAAATCGGATCGTAGTTGTACCGCTCCCCGAACAGGAATGTCTTGCTCGTGCCGTCGGTCACCGATTTGTATGCCACGCCTTTGTCAGGTTGCACGCAAGGCTTACCTGCCCTCGGATAGCAAACCCCCGCATTCGACCCTGCTGGTAATGCAACAATGTAGAACATTCCATTGTCCGTCGAGACGTTGCCAGTCGCACTCGCGGCGGGGTAATAACTCTTCGTTCCGTGATTTCCCGCGTAACTCGTGACGGAGAAAAAGCCGGTAAAAGGTGAGCCGTTTCCCGAAGATCCCGAACTTGCGGTGATATAGGTGACTTTTTCCGCCGGGTTATCAGAAGGACAAAGGAGCGTGGGGATGATGGTTGCCGCAGGTGATTGCTCGGTCGCGCAATTCGCACTTGGAAGGTTGCCGGGAGCACCAAATCCCCAATTGTCATAGAGGGCCTGATTCTCCATATAGGGCATTAAATAGATGAAAAACGTCCGGCCTTGGTTGCCGCCTGGAACTTTGAATTCCTGGATTAAGCCGGCAGGCAGAACATCTTTTTTGGCGGAGAGGTAGTTATGGGCTGCGAGCCCTAACTGCTTGATATTGCTCACGCATTGAGCCCGGCGCGCCGCTTCCCTGGCGGCTTGAATCGCTGGTAAGAGCAACGCGACGAGAATGCCGATGATCGCGATGACGACCAGTAGCTCGACGAGCGTAAAACCATAAGCATGAGTAGGTCCGCCGAGCCGAGGCGGACTTGTTAGGCGCGATGTTGCGCGTTTGGCGCGGCGGCTATCAAAGCCTGCTCGGCTCGCAGCCCCTATATCAAATGCATGTTTTTTCGAATGAGACGTATTCACAGCACCAATCTCCGCCGCCTGATCTGATTGCCTGGTCATTGGTAGATCAACCGAGTCTTGGGAGCACCTTCAGAAAATGTGCTGATTCATCGTCACCGCTGGGAAGAAAAACGATAGGCGAATTTCCACTATTTCTTCACTTCAAGATTGATTGGATTATCGCCGGGCTTGACCTCGAACAGGAGAGGGGTTGTGGTAGCGGCGCCATAATTCAGTGGAATTGCGGATGCCTTCGGGTTGGCCGCCGACATATCCAGAAGGGTTACGCGGCTCCAACCGACGGGAGCGCCATCGCCTGTTTTGTTCAGATAGGAATATCTTAGTGCATAATTCCCTTCACTGTCGCTCACCGCTCCAGCGAATGCCGGCAGGCCAATGCCCTTCTCCGGATCGGGAGTAAACAGCACCTGAACGTTCGATTGCGGATGACCATTGACGAGCACCGCCCCATGAACCTTGGCGAACTCGACCTTCGGTCCGCTTTTACCACATCCGGCCACTCCAATTGCAATGCAAACTCCAATCCAAATGATCGCGCTTCGTGCCGATTTAACAACCATTGATCATCCACCATCCATATGTGCAATAAGAGGGTTGAATGGGCTTAAAACGAGTCCGGAATAGCCTCGGCCTTATTTCGGGTGCTAATCGCGGTCAATGTGGTGGGATTGATCGAATCGGTGATAAACGTTGCCGAGGCATCAGCAAGCACGAAAACGGCGCCGCCTGGATGGCCACTTCCCCAGGTCCTTAGACGATAATCCTGACAGCACGCCGCGGACCCAACACAACCCGCTGATTGCTGGTTGATAGCTACTTTATCAAATCCCGCGCTTCGCATGACCTGGCCAGTGCCTTTCTTGCCGCCGGTCCAGCCCCATAAGCACCATTCACCGATCTTCAGACCGCTAGTGCTCATTAAGTTCCCATCGAAGTAGGGATCGTCGTTGTACCTCTCGCCGAAAAGCAATGTGTGGCTGGTGCCATCCGTTACGGATTTAAGATTCACTCCCTTGTCTGGCTGGTAACATGGCTTCGGACTCGGCCGATCATAACAGACCCCGGCAGTGGAGCCCGCTGGCGCAACAACATAGAACATGCCGTCATCTGTCGATTTGGTCCCCGGATTACACGTCTGCGTATCAAAGTAGTAATTTAACGTTCCGTGATTTCCCGCATAACTCGTGATAGCGTAGTAGCCAGGAAAAGTCATGTTTTGACCACCTGTCCCCACCGCCGCCGGGAAATGACAAACCTTCATCTCTGGACGATCCGACGGACAAATTAACGCTGGGATGACCTGTGCGGCCGGTGATGTTTCACTCTCTGAATTCTTTATGCGGCCATTAGTAGCGACCGTCCCGAAACTCCACCGATCATAAATGGCTTGCTCTTCCATGTAGGGCAAGAGGTGGACAAAGAAGCTTTCGCCTTGCTGCCCACCAGGGACCTTAAATTCTTGATACAAACCAGCCGGCAACGTATCTTTCTTCGCGGAAATGTAGTTATGAAGAGCCAAGCCCAATTGCTTGAGGCCATTCGTACACTGCGCGCGGCGCGCGGCCTCTCTCGCTGCCTGGATCGCGGGAAGCAGCAGCGCCACTAAAATCCCAATGATGGCGATCACAACAAGCAGTTCTACAAGTGTAAAACCACCGCGACGAAACAGCTTCATAAACCACTCCTCTTTCGAATGACCCGCCTATGGATCGAGCGGCCGGATAAGAATTGAAAAGTAGAAAACGCCGACTCGCTGCCAATAGCGAAGTAAGTATTCGATATCCAATGGCCAAAAAGAGCAGATTCCCGAAAGAACTTGTCTCTGCCAAATCCGTTGCGCCTGGACCAGCGGCCATCCACGGCGATATCGCCGCGCTAGCCATCGTTATCATAGCGACCCCCGCGACGAGAAGTCTATTTATTGGCAAAGATTTTGGCTGTTTTTTCCGCGAGATTGGTGGCTTTATACCGAACTAACTCCCCCACTCGCTATCGATTAACAATATTGGGCTCTTACGTATGCCATGGCTCCACAACCGTCCATTGTTGGGGCTCCAGCGGGGCGACTGCTTTGAAAAACTCCAGTCGCTCTACAAAAAAGCCGCGCCCAACTGGGCGCGGCAGATTCGCTTCAAATGCATTTTCCTGAACCGGTTCGCGATTAATGAGCCGCCGCGCGTCGCGAAACCGTAGCCAAGGCAAAACACAGCATCCCAATAAGAGCTACGGTGCCAGGCTCCGGCACAACCGTGAAGTTGTCTACCCGATTCGTCCCTCCCGTGCTGGAAGGGGCTGACATCGCCACTAAACGGAAGCCAATCGTTGGGTTGCCATTCAGAGCCGTGATACTCGACAGGTTGCGCGTAAAGCTGGACGTGCCTGTCGCATCTGGCGAACCCGAGGTCCAAGTTACCGCCGGAACAGTATAAGTTGGAACCAAACCCAAAGGAATTGGCTGATACGTACTCCCATCGGTAGTGTACTGGACTTCAAAATCACTCGGACCGGTGCTGCTACGAGTTTGGTCCCACGAAATAATGATATCGGACTGCGCAACAGAACTAGTAGTAAATTGATAGTAGTCGCCAATAGCCCAAGAATTAGAGCTGAACGACTCGACGGAACCGTTGCCCACTGGGTTCGAGTAAACGGTCGAGGCAGAATCATGCACACCTGTTGCATCTCCAGATCCGACTTCCGCTGCATGAGGGCCCGCCGTAGTGGGCACGGACGTTTCGAAGGTCCACATAGCAATGGGAGCGGCGCTTACGCTCGGTACAACTGCCATCACCGCCATCGCCACGACGATGCTTAGAGATTTTCCACTTTTCATTTTCTTCATTAGACAAACCTTTCTGCTCGCCTGCTGTGAATCACCGGTTGCAGATTACCTTCGTTGTTCGAAGGCAATCATACGTTTATTGAACAATCCGGTGCTATCCTACCAGCGTGATTATGAAGATGCAACGATTTTTACCGTTAAAGTTGCATTAAAGCTGTTATGAGACGAGCGGCCCTTTTCCGATAGTAAGCGCCAATACGAAATCGAAAACCTCCGAGATGGGGTCGCGCTAGTACTGAAAATGCTTGATCATCTCCCCCTTTTCGCCGATTTCGGTCAGCGAATCGATTCCGATCGAGAGGTGCATATCGGACCAGTCGCGGCTGACGCGGGCGTCGCTCTCGCTGGTTTTCACCCCCTCTGGAGTAAGGGGTTTATCTGAAACAAGCAGCAGGGCTCCGCGGGCGATCTGGTTCTTGTGACCGACGACAAAGATCGTCGCCGTTTCCATGTCGATGCCGATCGGCGTCATTTCCTGGAGTTGCTCTCGGAACTTGAGATCATGTTCCCAGACGCGGCGATTCGTGGTGTAGATGACGCCCGTACGATAATCGAGCCCGCGCTCAACCAGCTTTTGCGAAACAAACTTGTGCAACTTAAACGAGGGGAGCGCTGGAACTAGCGGCGGAACGTAATCGTCGGAAGTACCCTCGCCACGGATCGCGCCGATCGGCAAGATGAAATGCCCGATCTCGGTCGCGTGTTTGAGTCCGCCACACTTGCCGAGGAACAACACCGCCTGTGGACGGTAAGCCGTGAGTAGATCCATCACGGTCGCCGCGTTCGGCGAACCGATGCCGAAATTGATGATCGTCAGCCCCGCGTCGTTGGTCGCCGCCTGCATCGGTCGACTGTCGCCGTAAACGTCACAAGCAAAACGCGCGGCAAAACGCTGCACGTAATCCCGAAAATTGGTGAGCAGCACGTAATCGCCAAATCGATCGAGCGGCATGCCCGTGTAACGGGTAAGCCAGTCGGCGGCAATTTCGATTTTGGTGACCATGGAGAAGGAGGGGAGTTGGGGACTGGAGGCTAGGGACTGGGGAAATTTGCCTCGCCGCTACGGTTAAGTCTGGCTCGTAGCGACTTCATTTGGCTACGGATCTGTTTGCCCAAACGGTCTGTTTTAATTCTTAACTCGGTGACGATTTCTTGTCGTGCATAGCCTAGTTCATCCGCGATATAAAGCTGCGTTTCTAGTTCCGCTAAAGAACCGAGAAAAATGGAGAGGTGACGAAGGTATTCTCGCGTAGACAGTCTCGCGTGCCCCTCGGCGATGTTGGACGGGACTGAAACTGCGCATCGACGCATTTGGCTTATCAGCCCGAATCGCTCTATGTCGGGAAAGCCACTAGTGAGTTTGTAGACTTGCGTCGTAATCTCAATTCCTTCCCGCCAAACTCTCAAGTCTCGATAACTAGCAACTTGCATTGGCCAGCCCCAATCTCTAGCCCCCAGCCCCTAATACACCTTTCGCGCGGGATCTGCTTTCCACTCCGCGAACAATTTCTTGCACTCCTCAGGCAGAACGCCTGGCATCAACTTCAGTTTGCTGCCACCTATGCGTAAGAGCTCGGCGGCTGGTAATTGCAGTTCGTTGAAGCCGGCAACATCGGCGTCGGCGATCGTGGCGCCGTAGTAGACAGTGTCGACCCGAGACCAATGAAGGGCAGCCATGCACATTGGGCACGGTTCGCAGGTGGTGGCGACGATTGCCCCCTCCAGGAAAATGTTGCCCGCATGGCGGCAGGCCTCGCGAATCGCGTTCACTTCGGCGTGGGCCGTGATGTCGGTCGTTAATACGACCGTGTTATGGGAGCAGGAGAGG
>CAZGMU010000188.1:0-1270 GCA_964526975.1 uncultured Planctomycetaceae bacterium | reverse complement strand
CGCCCCGGGCGATTGCACAGCCGAAGGGGCTTTGCCCTAAAGCTAGTCCCTGTCGGCACTTATCGATTGCCAGCCGCATTAATTCGGATGGATCCATAGCTTTCTCGGTGCCTACATTTAGACGTAACCCCGGTTACCCCCTTACCTTACGCTGAATGCTGGCATGCCACAAGACGACTTCGTCTTGACGGTTAAAATCATAAGCAGACAGAGCCCCAGCCTCGTGGAATTCCTTTTTTGCGCTGCTGGCGTTCCTCCTCTCGCCAAATGCGAGCGAATGAGAGAAACTTTTTACTGGCGTTGAGGTTAAGTCAATTAGAAGCGGCCACGACCGAATCTCATCGTCCTGGATCGCACAAATTCAGTGACCTGAACCATCTAATTAGTTAGTGGAGTCCGTACGCATGAAACTCATCCGCCACCGCGACTTATTGGTGATCGTGTTCTGCATGATGCTCGGCAGCGCTTCGCCGCTGTTCGGCCAGCCGCCTGGCGGCTTCGGCCCTCCGGGCGGACCGGGGTTTGGTGGTCCGGGAGGGCCAGGTGGCCCCGGCGGGTTCTTCGGCGGCGGGGGAATTTCGGGGCTCGTTGTGCGCGAAGAAATTCAACAAGAACTACAGCTTGTCGACGAACAAAAGGACAAGCTTCGCACCATCACCGAGGAAATGCGAGATAAGGTCCGCGACGAGATGCGCGACATCTTCTCTCAAATGCGAGATCTCAGCGACGACGAGCGCCGAGAGAAGTTCGGCGAAATTCGAACCAAAATGGAAGCGCTCAACGCCGACACGGAAAAGCAACTAGAGAAAGTGCTGCTGCCCCATCAATTGGAACGGCTTAAGCAAATCGATTTGCAAACGAAACTACGCTACCGCGGCAGCTCCGCCCTCACTGGCGGCGATGTGGCCAAAGCACTCAACCTGACCGACGAACAACGCGAAAAGCTCGAAAAACGAGCCGCCGAAGTTCAGGAAGAGCTTCAGACGAAAATTCGTGAACTGCAAGCTGATGCTCGAAAGAAAATGTTGGACGTGCTGACCCCCGAACAGCAAGCGCAGCTCGAAAAATTGATGGGGCAACAATTCGATATGCCAGAACAGAACTTCCGTGATCGATTCCGCGGACGTGGTGGACGCGAAGGTCGAGAGGGCCGTCCACGCGGCAATCAGTCGAGGGGCGCTGAAAAAGAAGCAATTTAGGGACTCTAACAAAATCCCCTCTCCCCTTGGGAGAGGGCCGGGGTGAGGGTGCCTTGGAAACGGTTTTGATA
>CAZGMU010000187.1:0-9188 GCA_964526975.1 uncultured Planctomycetaceae bacterium | reverse complement strand
TGTCCTCCGTGTCTCCGTGGTGAATCCTCTCTGCCGAAGTTGTTTTTGAGTCATCTCCTTAGCGCCATTTTCCGATTTATGTAGCCACAAAAAACACGAAAAGCCACAAAAACTTTTCTTGCCTTCTCGTGTTTTTTGTGGCTACTTCATTGAACAGCATCCACGAAAATCACCGCGATGAGTTCGCCTTGCCGCGCCAGCGGTCGCGCTCTTGGATAAGTTGCGCGACGACGCTAATCGCGATTTCGCTCGGTTGGCTCGTACCGAGATCGAGGCCGATGGGGCAGTGGAATGCCTCGGCCTGTTCCTTTGGGATGCCGCCGGCTGTCAGTTCTTTCATAAGAACGGCTCGCTTCGCCTTGCTGCCGATGACTCCCAGGAAGGGGAACGGCCGGCCTCGGCGAAAGATCTCTTCAAGGATGGGCCGATCCGTGGCGTGGCCCATCGTCATGCAAATGATAAACGCGTCGCTAGGTAGCTCCGCGACGAGTGTATGCGGCTCGGCACTTTGGACTTTTCGCAGTTTGGCTCGGTTCGGAATCCGATCGAGCCATTCCGCACGCGAATCGACACAGGTGACATGGCAATCGAGTAGCGCCAGACAGGAAACGACCGCATTGGCCACGTGCCCTGCGCCGAAAATGATGATTCGCCAGTCGCTGTGGTTATACGTTTCGAAGAAGAGTTTGACCGATCCGCCGCAGGTCATGCCGACATCGCGCTTGAGATTCCACTCGACCAACTCGGTAAGCGGCGTCTGGTTCACCGGTTGTGCGAGCATCTGGCGGGCATGCTCGATGGCTTTAAGCTCCACGCGACCGCCGCCGACCGTGCCATTCACTAATTCGCTGGCGGTGACCAGCATCTTGCTGCCCGCTTCCTGGGGTGTGCTTCCCTGGGCATCGACCATGGTGACGCACACAAACGGCATGCCGCTGTGCGAAAGCTCGGCCAGGCGTTCGACGAATCCGTGTGGCGTGGGCATGCAGGGAAAAAGTGGGGAATTGGGAGTGAGGAGTGGGGAGTTATCGATGTTTCACTTCCATGGTTTTCGCGGACCGCATGGTGATTTTCACTATTTAGAATCAGATTGCATCTCGCGCCGAGGATGCCAATGCGCGATCACCCAATTGTGTTTCGGCATAGGTTTTGGTCAGACACCGCAATATTTCTTCGCCAGTTGCTGGTAAGCGAAGTTCGGTCGAAGCGGAGAGCCCCGCAGAGGACAGCGCGTTCTTGGCCGCTGCCCAGACGGCGATCGCCAGCATCAACGGCGGCTCGCCGACGGCTTTGCTGCGGTAAACATTACGCACGTTGTCGTTGTTGTCGAACGTGGCAACATTGAAGGCTTCCGGAACGTCGGTAATTGCGGGAATCTTGTATGTCGTCGGCGAGTGTGACAATAGATCGCCCTTGGCGTCGTAAATGAGAGCCTCGGCCGTTACCCAACCCATTCCTTGAATAAAACCGCCGATGATCTGTCCACGATCGACGCCCGGATTGATCGAGCGGCCGATATCGATCAACAGATCGACGCGTGGCACCCGCAACTCGCCGGTGAAGCGGTCGACGAGCACTTCGGCGACCGCCGCCCCCTGCGTGAAATAAAAGAACGGCGTACCTTGGCCTGTTTCGCGGTTAAAATCAACGCCGGGCGTGGCGTAGAAGCCGCGCGAGCCTAGATCGACGCGGCTGCGGCGCGCTTCGGCGCAAAGCTCACCAAACGCAATCTTTCGTTCTGGGCGGCGGCTGTCGTACACGTGTCCCTCGCGAAACTGCACGTGTGATGCCGAGGCGCTGAGACCCGCCCTCGGATCAGCCAGTCTGGCGGCTGCGAATCGCCGTAAGCGGCGCTTGATCGTGCGACATGCTTCGACGGCGGCCGCGCCGTTGAGATCGGCGCCGGCCGAGGCGGCTGTCGGCGACGTGTTGATATTCTTCTCCGTGCTGGTAGGCATCAACACGACGCGGTCCACGTCGATTGCGAACTCGTCGGCCACGAGTTGGCGGATCTTCACATTGACGCCTTGGCCCATCTCGGTGGCGCCCGTCGAAACTTGCACCGTGCCATCGGTATAGATGTTAACGAGCGCGTTGCCCTGGTTGAGAAAAGCCGCCGTAAAGGAAATGCCAAACTTGACGCCCGTCATCGCCAAGCCGCGAAGCTGCATTTTCGACTTGGCATTGAAGCGGGCGATCTCGTCGCGTCGTTTGCGGTATTGCGAGCGGGCGGCGAGCGTCGCGAAGATCTCTGGCAAATGGTTACGGTCGAAGAGCTGGCCATAGGGCGTTGTATTGCGTTCGCCGACGCCGTATAGATTGCGAGTGCGAACATCGTAGGCATCGAGGCCGGTGTGTTCGGCGATCGATTCGAGGATGTTCTCAATAACCGCCATGCCTTGCGGGCCGCCGAACCCGCGAAAGGCCGTATTCGAGGGCATGTTCGTAAAACAAACCTGGCCGGTCAGATCGACATGTGGCAGGTAGTAACAGTTATCGGTGTGGAGCAGGGTACGTTCCATCACGGCAAGCGACAGGTCGGTCGAAGCGCCGCCATCGGAGTAGTACGCCACGCGCAGGGCGTGAATGCGACCATCGTCGCCGAAGCCTACTTCCCATTCGCTGAGGTACGCGTGTCGCTTGCCGGTCACGCGCATATCGTCATCTTTGTTGTAGATCGTGCGGGCGGAGCGGCCAGTCTTATGAGCGACGAGCGCGACCATCATCGCGGGAATCGCCGCCTGCGATTCTTTGCCGCCGAATGCGCCTCCCATCCGCTTGCAGATGCAAACGACTTCGTGCTGCCCGCGCCCGAGCATCTCGGCAACAAGAACTTGAATCTCGGTCGGGTTCTGCGTCGACGAATGAACGATCACTTGTCCTTGCTCGCCGGGGTACGCAATGGCCGCTTGCGACTCAAGATAGAACTGCTCCTGACCACCGCTGGTAAATGTACCGCTCAGGTGATGGGGCGAAGCGGCGAGTTGGGAATCAACATCCCCACGATGAATTCGGCGGAGTGGACCTAAAAATTTCTGGCGACGAATCGACTCGGGCAAATCCAGGATCGGCTCAGTCGCCCGGCACTCGACTCGAACTGCTTTCCGCCCTTTCTCAAGCGCCTCGGGACTTTCGGCTGCCACGATAACGATAGGCTGCCCCAGGTACAACACTTCACCATCGGCTAGAAAGGGGTCGTCCATCACGACGACGCCGAAGAGGTTGTGCCCGGGAACGTCGGCCACCGTATAACAGCCGACAACACCCGAAATGGCTAGAGCCGCGTTCGTATCGACGCTGAGCAGTTTACCAGCCGCCACGGGACTGCCCACAAAGCCGACGTAGAGTTCGCCAGCTATCGGGCGCACATCGTCGATGTACGGCGCCTGGCCGGTAACATGACCAATCGCGGCATCGTGCGGTATGGGCTTTCCGGCTGATGGCATGGCAGTCAATT
The DNA here is from genome assembly GCA_964526975.1 of uncultured Planctomycetaceae bacterium. GTDB lineage: Bacteria > Planctomycetota > Planctomycetia > Pirellulales > Lacipirellulaceae > JABDGM01. The sequence continues at coordinate 5,731 of CAZGMU010000187.1, read as the reverse complement.
CCCGGCTTAAGACATCGCAGTCGTTGTTTGTGTTTCGTGGAAGAACTTCAACAGTACATTGCGCGTTAATTGATAACGATAGTCGGCAGCGCCGCGGACGTCGCTGATCGGCGTCACTTCCGCAATTGCTACTTCGCCAGCCTGGCGCATGGTGTCTTCGGTCAGCAGCTTGCCGCGTAGAAATGATTCTGTTCGACGTGCGCGAAGGACAACGGGCCCAACCGCACCAAAGGCAATCGACGCTTCGGAAATGACGTCTCCATCGAGTCGCAGGCGGATAGCCGTAGTAAAGCTGGAAATATCCAAATCACGGCGACGCGATACTTTGTAGAGTCGCAACCAATCACTCTCTGCAGGCAATGGCACTCGAACTCTGGCGATCAACTCGCCCGGCTGCAGGTCGAACTTTTTATAGCCTTTGTAAAAGTCGTTGATGTTAACTTCTCGCGTGCCATGCGCACTTTGCAATTCCAGGATCGACTCCATCACATGCAGAAACGGCAACGAATCGGCAATCGGCGAGGCGTTGGCGATGTTGCCGCCAATCGTGCCGACGTGCCGAATCTGTGGCGCGCCAAAGACCGAAACGATCTTGTGAAATTCCGGAACTGCTTCTTTGCAGACTTGCTCGATGGCCGTCCAGCTTGCCCGTGATCCAAGCACCAGTTCGTCATCTTCGATAGCCACACTCGCGAGTTCGTGCACTCGATTCAAATCGAGGATTTTTTGGGGGATCGTGAGTGACTTGTTGATTCGCACGCCGATGTCGGTCGCACCGGCGACGATGGTGGCGTCGGGATAAGCTTCCAACATCTGCAACGCAGCGGCCAGATTTGGCGGAGACAGAAACAAGTGCTCTTGTTCATCCCATTCGGCTCGTACTTCAATCGGCTCACCGCTACGAGATACCCATTCGTTTAGCAAATGCTGGCTCGGATACCTTTCTTCCGCCCGACGATGCTGCGTGGTATCGACATGACGACCGGCGTCGATGATTGCCGTGTACCCCGTGCAACGGCACAGGTTGCCCGTCAGGCCGCAGCGCATTGTCGAGTCATCTAATTCGTCGTGATTCTCTAATAGACCGGTCATCGCGACGACGAAGCCCGGTGTGCAAAAGCCGCACTGCGAGCCATGGCAGTCGACCATGGCCTGTTGCACCGCGCTAAGATCGGCTTCGCCACCCAAGCCTTCGATCGTGACGACATGCGCGCCGTCGAGCTGAAAGAGAAACTGAATGCAGGAATCGACCGGGCGATAAACCAGCCGACTTCCGTCGGCGACTGGGCGGCCGATGAGCACGCTGCACGCACCGCAATCGCCTTCGCTGCAGACGATCTTGGTGCCCGTGAGTCCGCAGCGGCGGCGCAGGTAATCCGAAAGTGAGAGAAACACCTCGCGGTCACGAACCTCGTGCCGGCTGCCGTTGATCCAGACTAATACATGATCAAGCATGAAAACTCATGCCGCCCGAAAAAACGCCGTCCGCAGTGACAACGCGGAAAAAACCTGTGTGCCTGCTAATCTGTCATTATTTAACACGTAGTGGGAGCGGTCAAGAAATGCTATCACGCGAATCAGGTCATCCGGCGTCATGCTGGTACGGAAGTTGCGTTTCCAACGTATCGCGGTTTTGTTAAGGTGCCTGTTGCATTACCGCCGTGCTGCCTGAATTTGTTGCTTGATTGGCTCTGTTTACGTGCCGCTTGCCAGGAGAAAATTCGATGTTCCCCATTATTCGTTCACGGATCGATGCTCGCGCGTTGTCGCGCAAGCTTAGAACCTCGCTGACCAATTCCGAGGAAGCGTGGAACGTCGGAACGGATAAGGAAGGGCGCCCGATGCTCTCGAACGGCGGCTTGCGAATCGTCCTCGTTCCGCGGACCGTTCGAATGCTCGATGCCATTCACGTTTACAGCGACGATACCGAGATCTGGCTCCCCGTGCTCGCGCGGTTGCGACTGCGCGGCGCCGCGCGCACACGGCTCATTCAAGATGCGAGCGACCACCTGGCCGAGCTCGAAGTCAAAAAGGCTCGGCCACGGCGATCCAAGAAGACCCCCGCGGCATAGGATGTGAATCTCACGCGTCAGTGTCGAAGTCCCCATGAGGCGCCCATGGCAACAACAGCTTCTGATCACTCGGTGCCGTACGAATTGGTGTTTGTGGCTTTTTACCTGCGACGTGTCAGGCACGAAGGCCCACACTTCGTGACGCCGCCGCATCCCAGTCGCCGGTCGACGACGGTTGATAGGTCACCAACTCGAACGAATCGGCCACGATCTGCCGTAGGTGATGGAGATCGCGCACCGCGTTCACCGCCATCGCCTGTACGAGAACGTTGCCCATCGCGGTCGCCTCGTAGGGACCAACCACCACCGGTCGGCCGATCGCGTCAGCCGTCATCTGAGAGAGCAGGGCGTTCTTGCCGCCTCCTCCCACGATATGTAGCACCTCGAACCGGCGATTCAGAATTGACTCGAGTGTTTCCAGCTTTTCACGATAGGCAAGGGCTAGGCTTTCCAGGCAACAGCGAATGAATTGACCGGGCGATTCGGGTACGGGTTGGCCAGTCTTCCTCGCCAACTCGGCAATCTTTTGCGGCATTTCTCCCGGTGAGGCAAAGGCGCTATGCTCCGGGTCGACCAGCGTCCGAAACGCTGGCGATTCGCTGGCGAGGCGAGTCAGCGTCGGATAGTCGAAGTCCTGACCGCGACGAACGAAGTCGCGACGACATTCCTGCACCAGCCACAACCCTGCGATGTTCTTCAAGAATCGAATCGTGTCGCTTACACCCCGCTCGTTCGTAAACGAGGCAGCTTGTGCTTGCGGCGTAACGCAAGGCTCATCCAATTCCGCACCAAGCAACGACCATGTACCGCTAGATAAGTAGCACCAGCTTCGCCCATCAACAGCCGGGACCGCAGCCACGGCGCTCGCGGTGTCATGCGATGCTGGTGCAACCACACGAGTTCCGGCGGATAGCCCTGTCTCTTCCGCAACCTTGGGCAGAAGCGTGCCAATCGTATCGCCGGGATAAGTGTACGGAGAAAGAGTAGGCGTCGGCAGCCCGAGATCCGCCAACATGTCGCTTGCCCAATCACCCGTGTGACAATCCACCATCTGGCTCGTAGAGGCGATGGTCGCCTCCACCGCACAATGACCGCTCAGCCAATAATGAAATAGATCGGGGATAAACACCATCCCTTTCAGACTGTCGATCATTTCTTGACTGCCTGAATAGCGCATGAAATGCGCGTAAACAGAGTACAGAGAGTTCAGCGGCATGAACTGAATACCGCTCGTCCGATAGATTCGATCGGCGCCCAGCTTCGCCACAACCGCTTCATAAGCGGCCGCGTTGCGCGGATCGCGATAAGCATGCGGCAAACCGACTAGTTCCCCCGCCTGGTCGACGAGAGCCCAATCGACGCCCCAGGTGTCGACGCCAACCGAGGCCAGCTCCACGCGATTGGCTCGCCCCCACTCGGCCGCCTTGCGCAAGCCCACGATGATCTCACGCCAGATTCCCGTGATATTCCAGTGCAACCCCCTCGGCAGCCACACCGGCTCGTGCATGAACCGATGAACCTCTTCCAGGCGTAAGCGCTGATTATCGAGAATGCCGATAATCACTCGGCCCGATTCGGCTCCCAGATCGATGGCGATAGATGCGGTCGTCATCCCGCTTATCGTATTCGGCAAGCAAGCGTCAAGCAACGAGAAGCGTGGTCCTCTCGCTCCACGAGCGAAAAAGCGTCTCGCGGAGTGAGACGGCTACACTCTACAATCAAAATATGCGAGTCGGACTATTCATCCCCTGCTATATCGATCAATTCTACCCACAGGTCGGCCTGGCAACGCTGGAGTTATTGGAACAACAGGGGCTGGATGTGGAATACCCCGAAGATCAAACCTGCTGCGGCCAACCCATGGCTAATGCCGGATTTCATAACGACGCCAAGCCGCTTGCCGAGCGTTTTCTTCGCATTTTCGCGCCGTACGACTACGTGGTTTCTCCTTCGGGCAGTTGTGTCGCGATGGTGCGGCATCACTACGAAGAGGTGCTGGGGCATTCTGCCCAGCTCGATGCAGTCGCCCACAAAACGTATGAGCTGTGTGAGTTTTTCACCGATGTTTTGAAGCTCGATCGACTGGCAGGCTCGTATCCGCATCGTGTCGGCATGCACCAGAGTTGCCACGGCCTGCGCGACCTGCGCAATGCGTCGAGCAGCGAGCTGGTGGGCCCAAAGTTCAACAAGCCCCAACAACTCCTCGCATCGCTTGAGGGAATCGAAATCGTCGAGCTCTCGCGCCCCGACGAATGTTGCGGCTTCGGCGGCCTGTTTGCTGTTTCGGAAGAGGCCGTATCATGCATGATGGGCCTCGATCGAGTGGCCGATCACGAACGAGCCGGCACCGAGGTGCTCACATCGACCGATATGTCGTGCCTGATGCACTTGGATGGCCTGATTCGACGTCAACAAAAGCCGATCCGCGTCAAACACATCGCCGAAATCTTCGCCGAAGCCTGCGGACCAAAACCCACCGACGGGCTGGTCGCTTAAGCGACCAGCCCCTATGCGTATACTATGGCTCACCACACCGCCGATCATCCCACCGCCGCAGCGAAGTTCATCGCCAAAACCGCGCAGGTTCGCTGGCATGATGCAACGATCTGGGGCGCTCGCTCGAAGCGCGATCGAGCTTCGCAATCGGTTCCCGAGTGGGAAACGCTGCGTGATCTGGCATCGCGGATCAAGCTCCATACGATGTCGCGGCTCGATGAGTATCTCGTTCAATTCGAGGCCGCGGCAACAAAGCTGGGCGCGAAGGTGTACTGGGCTCGCGATGCGGCCGAGCATAACACAATCGTGGCTGGCATACTGGCCCGTCATCGTGTGACGCGGGTCGTCAAAAGCAAGTCGATGCTGACCGAGGAGTGTGGCCTTAACCCGTTCCTCGAAGCGAGGGGCGCCGAAGTTACCGATACCGACCTGGGCGAATGGATCGTGCAACTTCGGCACGAGCACCCCAGCCACATCGTCACGCCGGCCATCCACATCATGAAGGAAGAGGTCGGCCAACTTTTTCATGAGAAGCTGGGCACCACGGCTGGTGCGACCGATCCGCCTTATTTGGTCGAAGCGGCGCGGCAACACCTACGCCAGAAGTTCATCGAAGCCGAAGCAGGCATCACCGGCGTCAACTTCGCCATCGCCGAGACGGGCGGCTTCGTCGTTTGCACGAACGAGGGCAATGCCGACCTGGGCGTTTCGCTGCCGCGCGTCCACATCGCCTGCATGGGCATCGAAAAGATCGTTCCACGACTCGACGACCTCGGCGTGTTCCTCCGGCTATTGGCTCGCTCGGCAACCGGCCAGCCAATCACGACCTATTCGTCTCATTTCCATGGCCCGCGGCCGGACGGCGAACTGCACATTGTGCTCGTCGACAACGGTCGCAGCCGCTTGCTGGAAAGCACCGACTTCCGTCGCACGCTCAACTGTATTCGTTGCGGCGCCTGCTTCAACACCTGCCCCGTCTATCGTCGTAGCGGCGGGCATAGCTACGGCGTCACGGTGGGCGGCCCGATCGGCTCGATCATCAACGCGGCCAACGAACCAGCCTCGCACAAAAGCCTGCCCTTCGCTTGCAGCCTGTGTGGCTCATGCAGCGATGTCTGCCCGGTGAAGATCGATTTGCACCAGCAGCTTTTTATCTCGCGAAG
>CAZGMU010000186.1:0-9196 GCA_964526975.1 uncultured Planctomycetaceae bacterium | reverse complement strand
CAGCACACCTTCCTTGAGCAAAATCTTGAGGCCATCGGCAGCCGGCTGCAACAACCCGAACGGCCCCACACGATTCGGCCCGATCCGGTCCTGCATCCACGCCGACACCTTCCGCTCCGCCAGCACAAGGTACATACAAAGCGTCAAGATCGCGCCAAGCACGACGACGATCGTTACCAACGTTGGAATTACTTCGCTTAGCGTCATATCAGTCGGCGCCGACAAAGCACCACAAATCGCAACCTGTACTCAGTACCCAGTACTTTGTACGAATCAACTCAACCTCACTCTAAATTGCCCCAAGTCGCCGATCACGAGCGACTTCAACTCACCAACCGTTTCACCAATCTCTTTCCGCAGCGCCGACAGGTTGAACAACCCACGCCGACCGGCCAAATCCCACAAAATGCGATTATCCGGTCGCCCTTCGCCCGGCGAGCGAATCGCCCGGTAAATTCCCTGAGCCAGCCCTGCGTGATTCACAAACGTACCGTCGCGCTCGGCAAACGATCCGCCCGCTAACACGTGCGTCGCTCGTCGGCTCGCAGCCGACGGCAAGATGTCTTGCACGATCACAATGTCGACCTTGTCGATCGCCGCGGTTTGAGCATCGGTGATCCAACCCTCTGGATCACCGCCGACTAAATACATGGCCGAAAAATCCCCGGCGGCAGCGCGCCCCAACACATCGCCCATCGTCTGTACGCTACCCGCAAAGTGCTTCAAAACAGCTTCCACACCGCGCCGATTCGGGCACTTCTCCGCCCGAATCGTAAACTTCACCGGCTCGACCGACTTTCCATGCACGTCCTTCGGGTACTTGTCGTCTTCACCAACCACTCGCACCGGCCCCATCGCCAACGACACATTCACCGACAACGACTTCAAATAGCTCGCGAGTAAGTAAGCCTCTTCCACCGTCATCCACGGCGAGAGAACCCCCGCGATTTTCTTATCCTTTACCTTCGCGGCCTCGACCAGCGCTCGCCGCGCGTCGGGTAGCACGACGTCCCAGTCACGCGACACAACTTTCCCATCGCGCCGCTGCTCGGGCAAAATCATCCGCTCGTCGCTGTGGATGTACTTCCAACCAAACCGACCTTCATCACACATGAAGCTGCCCTGCGCCAGTGGATTGCCACGCGGCTTGAGCCGATACACGTGGTCCTCACACTCGTCGACGTTCACGCTACAACCCGTGCTGCAATTCGGGCAGACGCTATCCGTCGACTTGAGCCACCACACCCGTTGCTTATATAGGAAGTCTTTGCTGCACAGCGCGCCGACCGGGCACAGGTCGACCACGTTGCCGGCTAACTTGTTGTTGCAAGGCTGGCCCGGGAAGATGTCGATCTCTGCGTGATTGCCACGGCTGATCACTTCCAACTCCGCCGTGCCGCTCACCTCGCGCGTAAACCGTACACACCGCGTACACATGATACAGCGATCCGTGAACAGCGTGATCTGCTCACCAATATGCGGCTTATCCGGCGGCGTCTCTTTTGGTTCCTGCAGACGGCTATAACCGCGACCATACCGGAAGCTATAATCTTGCAAAAAACATTCGCCTGCCTGGTCACACGTGGGGCAATCGAGCGGATGATCGAGCAGTAGGTACTCCATCGTCGCCTTCTGCGCGGCCTTCACCTTCTCGCTATCCGAGACGATCACCATCCCGTCGGTCACCGGCGTCTGGCAGCCCGGAAGCAGCTTCGGCTGCATCGCGATCGTACCGTCCGGCTTCTTCTGCCCGACCTCAACCAGACACATCCGGCAACTGGCCACGACACTCAGATCCGGGTGCCAACAATAATGCGGAATCTCGTCGTTCACCCGCTGCGCAGCCTGAATACAATTCAGCTTCTCATCCGCGCCGATTTCGAGTGTCTTGTTGTTAACAATTACAGTTGGCATGAATCATTCAATCATTTTGTCCGCAGATGAACGCAGATACACGCAGATTTGGAAATCGAAATCAACTTACTCATCTGCGATTATCTGCGTAAATCTGCGGATAAGCTTCTTAGCCCTTAGTGAGCAGCCATCAACTCCTGCGCCGGCGTCACCGATTTCCGCCCGCTGCGAATGTATTCCTCGAACTCCGGCCGGAACTTATTGATCGCGTTCTTCACCGGCCAGGCCGCTCCGTCCGCAAGACCGCAGATCGTCGTGCCAGGAATAATTCCCATCGAACCCGCCACTTCCAATAACAAGTCGATATCCTCTAGCTTACCGCGCCCCGCGCGGATGCGGTCAAGGATCTTCGTCATCCAGCTCGTGCCTTCACGGCACGGCGTACATTGACCACACGATTCGTGCGACATGAATCGACAACAGTTGTACAGCACGTCGACCATGCTCGTGTGATCGTCGATCACCACAACCGCCGCCGTACCTAAGCCCAGGCAGCCAACCTTGCCCGGCCCCTCGAAATCGAGCTTCGTATCGAGTTCGGCGGCCGATAGAAAGCCCATGCTAATCCCGCCCGGCACCACGGCTTTCGCCTTGCGGCCTTTCCACACGCCGCCCGCATGCACATCGATCAGCTCGCGGGCCGTCACCCCCAACGGCAGTTCCACGCAGCATGGCTTGTTCACATGCCCGCTCACACAGTACAGCTTCGGTCCGTAGCTGCCCGGGTCGCGCGGATTGTTCGGGTTCGGCGGCACACCGATCGACTTAAACCAATCGCTGCCGCGACCAAGAATCTGCGTCACGCAGCACAGCGTCTCGACGTTGTTCACAATCGTCGGCTTGCGGAACAAACCTTCGATCGCAGGGTAGGGCGGCTTAATCCGTGGCCATGCCCGCTTGCCTTCCAAGCTCTCGATCAACCCAGTTTCCTCGCCGCAGATATATGCGCCAGCACCGCGATGCAGGTAAATATCGAGCTTGAAGTCGGTCCCCATCACTTTGTTGCCGAGGATACCAGCTGCGTAACATTCCTTGATCGCCGCATCGAGCACTCGATAGCTCGTGCCGTACTCGTACCGCAAGTAGAGATAGGCCGTATGCGACCGCACCGCATGGCAGGCGATCGCAATGCCTTCGATCAACTGATGCGGATCCTTCTCCATCAAGATCCGATTGTTGAACGTCCCCGGCTCGCTCTCATCCGCATTGACGCACAGGTAAACTGGCCCGGGGTGGTTCTTCGGCAAGAAGCTCCATTTCATGCCGGCCGAGAAACCAGCCCCCCCACGCCCGCGCAGACCCGCGTCTTTCACGAGGTTCGTCACATCATCCGGCGGCATCGCCAGCGCCTTCTTGAGCGCCTCGTAGCCACCATCGGCCTGATAGCCAGCCAGCGCCGTGCTATTCGGCTTATCGATGCGTGCCAGAAGTACAGGTTCAAACTTTGCCATAATTCATTGAGGATTGAGGGATGGGGATTCAGGGAAGAGGGAGCTTGCAAATGCCTTGCCCCTCACCCCTACATCGTCAATCCTCATCCCTCACCTATTACCTTCATCGCCGACTCTTCATCCAAGTTCCCATGACACACATCGTTCACCAAAATGCACGGCGCCTGCTCACAAGCACCCAAGCACTCGGCAAACTCCAGCGTCACCTTGCCGTCGGCCGTCCTATGCCCTGCCGTCACCCCCAACTTCTCGCTGAGTCCCTCGAACAACTCCTCGCCGCCCCGTAGCATGCACGAAATACTCCGGCACACCCACACCCGCTTCTTCCCCAGCGGATTGTCCGCCTGATGGAAGAAGTTGTAGAACGTCATCGTGTCGAGCACTTCCGACGGATGCAGTTCCAGCAGCTCGGCAATCTCCCGAATCGCCTCGGTCGACACCTCGCGCTTCTCATCATGCACCATATGCAGCGCATTGAGCGTCACCGCCCGTTTATCCGTGTATTTCGGGAACTCCGCCCGAATGCGATTTCGTAATTCTTCCGTTAAAACTGCCATCTATTCTTTTCACCACCAAGACACAAAGAGCACGAAGAAGGAAACCCAAAAACCCAATCTAATTCCTCCTCTTTGTGTCCTTCGTGTCTTCGTGGTTCATTTGCTTTTTTCTAACGATCCAATTCCGCCGCAATAATATTGATACTTCCCAGCACCGCCACCAGATCGCTCAACTGGTAGCCGCGCATTATGAGCGGAAACAGTGCGAAGTGGATATAGGAAGGCGGACGGCACCGCGCCCGATACGCCCGCGGATTTCCATCCGCCACGATGTAAAAGCCCAGTTCGCCGTTCGGCGATTCCGTGGCCGCGTAGATTTCTTCCGTGGGCACATCATACCCACGGTTCGGCATCAGCACTTCGAAGTGCTGAATCAAACCTTCAATACTGCGATACACGGCCGGCTTCGCCGGCAACACCTGGTCACTCTGCGCGTCGACATTCACCGGCCCGCTCGGCAGGTTCTCGATACACTGGTCGATGATCTTGAGGCTCTCGCGCATCTCGCGCATCCGCACCAGGTAGCGAGCATAGCAGTCGCCCCCCTCAGCACAGATCACCTGAAAATCCAAGTCCGGATAAGCCAGGTATGGCTCGTCCTTGCGCAGATCGCGCACCACACCGCTCGACCGCGCCATCGGGCCCGTCGCCCCCCAGCTCAGCGCGTCGGCCTTCGACAACACACCAATCCCCTTCGTGCGGTCGATGAAAATACGATTCCGCGTCAGCAGGTCTTCAATCTCGTCCAGCGTCGCCGGAATATCGCGAACGAACTTCCGCACCATCTCGACCCACGCGCTATTCACATCGAACAGCACGCCGCCCACGCGTGTGTAGCTCGCGTGAAACCGCTGGCCCGATGCGTACTCGACAATGTCGTAGATATGCTCCCGTTCCTGGAAGCCATACAAAAACGCCGTGAACGCCCCCAAGTCGAGCGCCGCAGCACCGACGTTGAGCAAGTGATCGTGCAGCCGCATCAACTCGGCCAGGATCGTCCGCAGATACTTGCAGCGCGGCGTCAACTCGATACCGAGCAACTTCTCCACCGCATGATGCCAGGCAATCTCGTTCGCAACCGGCGAAATATAATTCATCCGGTCAACAATCGTCACATACTGATTGAAATCGAGGTGCTCGCCCAGCTTCTCAAACCCACTGTGCAGATACCCGATATAGGGAATCGCATCGACAATCCGCTCACCATCCAGCTTCAGCACGATGCGCAGCGTCGTATGCGTCGCCGGGTGCTGCGGCCCAAAATTCAAGGTCCACAGATACTCGCGCTCATCCGCTTTGGTCGGTAGTGTATCAGCTAAAGTCAGCGGCATGTCGAACTAGCAATTCTATTTATTAACCACAGAGACACAGAGAAATCCACAGAGCGAACAAACTTTTGCAAGCATCAAGCCCCCGTCTTCTCGCCTTTTTCTTCTCCGTGCTCTCTGTGTCTCTGTGGTGAAATTCTTAACTCTCAGCCCGGGTAATTACCGGAAAATTATGCCGCTCGCCGCGGCCTTTTAGCGGATAATCCTTCCGCAACGGAAACGCCGTGAACTCTTCCGGCATCAGTATCCGCCGCAGATCAGGGTGCCCCGCGAACTTGATTCCGAACATATCGTAAACTTCGCGCTCCATCCAATCCGCCGACTTCCACAATGGGTACACCGTGGGCAACTCCGGATCGGGCAGGTTCAAATGCGTCTTCACCACCAGCCGCTCGCCGGTCGTCGTGTTGACGAGCACATACATCACGCCAAACCGATCGGTCGCTCCCGGGTATTCCAGGTAGTCCGCCGCCGTCAGCTCGACCAGCATGTCGAACCCACACTCGCTCCATAAGTGCTCGAGCACGGCATGCACCTTCTCGCTCGGCACAACGATCCGCCGATTATCACGGAACGAAGATTCCGTGATCTCGTAGCCAAACAAATCGTGTAGTGAACTCAACTCAAGCATGTTCGATAAAAACCGATCGCGGTGCGTAGAAACCAAGAACACTAATCTCCACTAATCAAAGCCCTCTCTTCCTAATGCAAGAGGGTTGGAGAGAACCGACCCGTTCCACTCCTCACATCGAGACTAACAGAGATTAGCGCGTATTAGCGGTTCCCGGCTCCTTCTGTATTCCCTTTAGTTGTGCGCCTGAATTTCCGGCTGACGATACAGTTCCAACCCTTCGACCGGCGTCGCCTCCGAAAGGCGTCGCAGCTCATCGCGATCAAATGGCGGCGGCCCATCCGAAGTCGTCCGCTTCGCAAACTCGCGGCCGTAGATCGTGCCCGTCCGCATGATCTTTTCTTGCATCTCGATGATCGCCGCGAGCAGTTGCTCGGGCCGCGGCGGACAACCTGGAACGTACATATCCACCGGAATAAATCGATCCACGCCCTGCACAACCGCATACGTGTCGAACACCCCGCCCGTACACGCACAAGCCCCCATCGAAATGCACCACTTCGGCTCCGGCATCTGCAGCCAGATCCGCTGGAGCACGGGAAGCATCTTCATCACGACCCGCCCGGCCACGATCAACAAGTCACATTGCCGCGGGCTGAACCGCATCACCTCGGCCCCAAACCGCGCCATATCGTGCCGCGAAGCGGCCGTCGCCATCAGTTCGATGCCGCAGCAAGCCGTTGCAAACGGCATCGGCCACAAGCTGTTCGACCGGGCCCAGTTGGCCGCCGCGTCCAGCGTCGTCAAAAACACGTTCTCGGGCAGGCCTTCTACCGCCATCGAAACACACCCTTTCGCCAGGCGTAGATATAGGCGATCACGAGCGTCGAAATGAACGACATCATGATTCCAAACACAATTCCGCGTAATTCCAGCGGAATTCCACCCTCGGTGTAGGCCGCCACCGCCCAGGGGTAGAGAAACAATAATTCCACGTCAAACACCAAAAACAAGATCGCCACGATATAAAACCGCACATCGTAGGGCTGCCGGGCGTCCCCAATCGGGTCCATGCCCGATTCGTACGGCATCTCTTTAATGGCCGTCTTTTTCCGTGGTCCGGCGATATGCGCGAGCACCAGGTTCGTAATCACGAACCCAACCAGCACCAGTCCGTAAACAATAAGCGGATAAAAAGTCTCTAACACCGGCCAAATCCGACGGAATATTCTCCCCACCCTCGCAAAAAATCATAATGTTCCCGCCCTTTTCCAGCAAGCCGGACCACTTCTCGCTACTTCTGCGTGGCAATCATCGTCCGAATGCAGAAAAGCCGACCCAGCCCCCCGACGCTTCAGCATTCCCTCCACCGCCCGTCCAACTGATAACCTCGCTACAAACCGTCGTTTGGGCCCGAGTTCGACCGTCGCAACCTGCTCTCCGGACAAAGCGCGGCGTAAAATGGGAATGTCTGGCTCCGACAATTGACGATTGCTTATCAGAGAGCCCTGGTCCGCCCTATCGCGGCAAGGGCCCCCAACCCGCCGTCCCGAGAAGACGCCGACAACCGCCGCGTCTCGCCCTACGCGGCCAGCGTCCTGGTTTCGCTCAGAACGATAGGTCCTGCTATTTCCGACTTTCCAAAGGTTTGTCGTATGCGTTTTGATTTTCGCAGGCTCGTACCAATATTTACTACGACAGTCGCCGTCGCGGTCTCGGCCAATTTGCCGATATCTGTTTCCGCCCAAGATACTTCCCCGGGAGAAACCCCGCCGGCAACGGAACTGACAGGCACCAGCGAAACCGCCGATCCGGCCCCCATGCTGGCTAAAGGCGCCGAGGCTCTCAAGGCTGGCGACTACGCCGCCGCGATGGCCGCCTTCAACGAAGCTGGCAAGATCGCCCAATTGGCCGCCCAGCAAGGCGGCGGCACAGAGGTTCTGAAGGCTCAAGCCGCCGCCCTCGTTGGCCGAGGCCGCGCGCAAGCCGGCCTCAAAGAATACGACGCCGCTGAGAAAGATTTCAAAACCGTCTTGCAAGACGTCCCCACGGATATCACCGCGTTAATCGCCCTAGGTCAACTACGACTGGAATCCGAGCCACCCAAGCCGGATGAAGCGATGGAGCAATTCCAAGCAGTGCTCAAAATCGATCCGACCAATACCGAGGCAATGTTCGGTTACGGTAAATCGCTCGTGCTCCTTGGCCAAGGGGATGTGGCAGTCTCGCCTCTCACGCGAGTCATCGCGGCCGATCCGAACAACGCCGAAGCCTATCGCCTGCGTGGCTCCGCTTACGCCGCTCTCTACAAAATGAAGCAAGCGGCCGAAGACATCCACAAATCAATCGAGCTCAACCCAGACGACTACGAAACCTATATGATGGCCGGCGTTATCGATATGCGCGGCGAAAATTACCAAGGCGCGGTCGATCAGATGGGCAAAGCGATCGAACACTACAAACCCAAGCCTGGCAAAGAAGACGAGCCTTTCGTCCAAGGCTATCTCTCGCGCGCCAATGCATTCATCGAGCTTGGCAAAAAAGCAGCAGAAAACTCTCCCGAGCAAAAAGCCGCTTATCAAGCTTCCTACGATGAAATCGAAAAACTCATCAAACAACTGGATGATAAAAACCCCACGCATACTCGCGTATTGGCTGCCGCGCTATTCAGCCGTGGCGTCGCCGAGCGCATGCTCGGCCAACTCGGGCAAGCGATTCGCACTTTCACCCACGCCATCGAGCTGCGCACGTCGGGCCCTCCCGACGACTCGACGGCTCCGTTCCTAACCGATACCTATTACCGTCGCGGCATTTGCTTCCACATGATCGGTGAAGACAAAATGGCGATTTCCGACTTCGAATCGGCCGCACACCTCGACACCACCGACCCCCGCGCCAATCTCTGGGAAGGTTTCACCTATGCCAAGATGGGCGATTACCAACAAGCCATACGAGCCTATGGCGATGCGATCGCCGCCAGCGATCGCTTCACGCCGGCCTATTACAATCGCGGGCTGGCTTATCTGATGATGGGTAGCTACAAAAAGGCCATCAACGATTTCAGCGACGCCATCCGTCTCGACCCAACCAACGCCGAGTACTATTTCAAACGCGGCATCGCCTATGAAATGTCTGGCGATTATCAGAAAGCCTCGGAGTCCTTCTCTGCCGCCATTGAGTTCGACAAAAACCACGCCCGCGCCCACCGCCACATGGCCGAGACGCTTCAAAAGCTGGGCCGTAGCGAGCTCTCCAGCCAATACCGCCAAAAAGCCGATCAGCTCGCTCCCCCGAAATCAAAATAACCTCGTCGCTCGCGACTTAGAACGTGTTTTAGAATTCCCCTCCCTTGTAGGGAGGGGTTAGGGGAGGGTT
>CAZGMU010000185.1:0-9206 GCA_964526975.1 uncultured Planctomycetaceae bacterium | reverse complement strand
TTCTCATCACGGCGATCTTGATTCTGATGTGCGGCGTGTTCTACATGATTGGTCCCAAGGTGATGCCGTGGATCGTGCAGGGGGTATTGGGATTTTTCATCCTGGTTTTCCTGGCGATTGCTCTCGACATTTGGTTCTATCGCAGCGTGGTGACGGCCGACGCCAACGAGTTGACCTCGCGCGGCGGCCTGTTCGGCCTGGGCCGCCTGCGATCGCTGCCGGCCAGTGAAGTGAAACAGTTCACCACCAGCCAGCATATGTCGTCTGGAGCGAACGTGTGGAAAAGCATCGAGGTCGTCTCACGCGGCGATCAGAAATGGACTGTTGGCCACGGCCTCAACAGCAAGCTCGCGCAGCAAGCGGTGATCGATGAATTACGCGAGGCGCTGCGGCTTGGATGATTGGAAGAAGAAGATTCACCACGGAGACACAGAGAGCACAGAGAAAAGCAACGATGGAGAGGGAACACTAATCGACGCTAATCTTAGCTAATGTAACCAGAAGAATGAAACCTTTTCCTTCAATCGATTAGTGCTTATTAGTGAAATTTAGTGTTTCCTCTTACCTTCCTCTCCGTGCCCTCCGTGTCTCCGTGGTGATTCTTCCGATTAACGAAGTGAGTTACGGTGCGCCGTAGAGCGAATTGTCGGGCGAGAGGAAGCCGACGGTGGGCGTGAAGTTGTTGGCGGCGTTGTAGTCGTCGGTTTCGGTATAGCGATCGGCGAGTGAATCGGCATGGCCGTCGCAGAAGGCGACGTTCGTTGTGCCCAGATGGCGGAAGCCCTGCGTGCCGGCCCAGCGGCCGTTGAAGGTGTCGTCGCCGGGGCTGTCGAAGGGGGCCCGCATGAATTTGTTCGCGCCGGATTTGAATTCGCCGTCGCCGAAGATCGCGGTTCGCGTCGGGTTCTCGATCTGTTTCATCCGCGCGGGCTGCGGGATGTTCTCCTTGTCGCCGTGGCCGATATAGCTCGTGTTGTAGTTGTAGCCGGTGTAAGGCTCGATCGCCCAATTCGATTTTCCGGTGAACGACGGGCACTGGTTGATGTCGCGCGGCGTGGTGTTGTCGCCCCAAAGAACGCCGGGGGCAATCGTCGCCGGCTCGCCTTTCTTGGTGATCGTGCTGATGTCCCAGCAGTAATTGTACGTGGTGTCGCTCTCGGTTTTCGTGTAGTAGGCGATCGGGTAGGCGCCGGCGTGGGTGTCGCAGTGCATGTGAGCGGCGAGCACCATTTGCCGCAGATTGTTGAGGCATTGCGTGCGACGAGCCGACTCGCGGCCCGATTGAATCGCGGGGAGCAGAAGCGCGATGAGCATGCCAATGATCGCGATCACGATCAACAGCTCGATAAGCGAGAGACCGCGTCGTCGGGTATGGGGCGTGGTTGGCATGCAGTGCGTGTAATCGCTGGTGGGTAAGGGTAGCACCGACTATCGGACGAATGTGCGTTGCAATTTGTCGGATGTTACCCGGCCGATTGTCGGTGCGCCACAGGCGCAGGAGGTATTCGAGCAAACCTCATACGGCTGCGCCGCACCGACATTCGGCCGCGGATACCGAGCTCCATAGCAAAGGCCCGGGCGGCCAAACGTCGCTGCCACCCGTGGGTGAATACAAAATCGCCTCGAACGCCACAACGCGACAATAACCGCCCAGGCAGCCAGCGCGAATGTGGTTGGCTCGGGAACAGATGAGCTATCGAGACCACGGCCCATGCCGTCGGCCGCTTGCGACTTGCCGAAATTCGCTCGCCACAGGCCGTACTGCTCGGTGAAATAATCGCTGCCGAGGGTTTTGCGACCGGCCACGTAATCGGCGGCGTCGACGCGGCCATCGTGGTTGAAATCACCGTCGAGCGTGGCGGCCGTGTCGAGAATGCTGAACGTGGCTGTCGCATCTGTCCAATTAGATACGATCAGTCGATTGGTAAGCGAATCGAACGTGTGAAAAAGGGTCTGCCAGGCAGAACCGTCCCACTGGAGCAACTGGAGGTCGCTGCCATTGCCAGAATACGATGGGCCGGGTGATAGCTCGTAGTCGGCGGCGAACGCGATGCCTTCAGTGCCGATGAGAGGCGCGACGTCGAGTTGGTAACTAGCAAGGAGGTTACCTGCGGGAAGCGCGGCGAGGGAAGTTGGGTCGGTGACGTGAGCGGTGGTGAGTTGCGCTAAGTCGCTAGCGGCGGTGAAGGTGGCGAGGATGGCGGTGTGAGATGTGGTTTGGGGATTTTGGAAATAGAGACTGGCGCCGGCGGTAATGTTATCGGGCGTGATCGAGAGCGATTCGCCCACGGTCATCGGCCGCACGTCGGCGAAGGCGTCAATCTCGCCGTCGCGGAATTGTTGCGTCGATTCGACTCGTACATATTGGATCGAGATGAAGCCAGACGGTGCCAGGTCGATGCCCGTGCCGCCGCCGGAGTTAAGATACATGCCCATCGCATCAGCGGCCGAAAAAAACGCGTTCTCCAACGTAACGGCTAGCGTGGGATTCACCGGTTTGGTGAAGTCGGTCGGCGTGGCCGTCCAACCGTTGCCCTCCGTCGCATCGAACTGCGCGCCGCTCCACAAATAGCCTTGAGTGGGAAAAGCGGTGTCGCCGTAGGGGCCGTTCGCGTAGGTGTACCAATTGATGTTGTCGGGACTGACCGAGATCACGACGGGCTCAACAAACATGCCGCCCATGAGATTGTACGAGCGCATGTCGGTCGAATCGTTGACGTAGTCGCTGCCGACATAAAACGCATTGCCGAAGACGTTGAGATCGATGCCGTATGGATTCGTGGGGTCGTCGACCACCGGGTGATCGAATTTCACAGTGATCGATCCATACGTGATCCCGCTCGCGCCGTTTGATTTACGGCCGAGCGTGGTGAGAACGTTATTGCCGTCCGGATCGCGATTGTAAGCCGGCTCGACAATTTTGATGTGATACGGGCTGGTGCCGAGCAAGGGATCGTTGTTGATGGCGATGCGCGTGGGCTCGCCGAGCACGGCATTGGGATCGTTGTAGAAGCTGCTTCCGCCGTAGGTGGCGTTCTCGCTAATCAGTTCCGTGGCGTACGGTGATTGAGCGGAAGCCGCGGACGCAACACACAAGCAAGCCGCGGCCGTGCAAAGAGCGGCAGTCCATTGCCGCCGCGCTGTAGCGTTTGGTTGTCGTTTCATGGCTAATGCTTCCAAGCGTCGTGCGATTGTCAGGACTTCCTGCCAGGTCGAGCCACCATCAGCATACTGAACATGACGAGCAACGCGAAACACGAAGGTTCCGGCACTGCGGCATAAACGTCGACGGTTCCGTCGCCGAAGATGTAGTTGAGATACAGCTCTCCGGTGGCTGCATTGTAGGTCCAAGACGGCGGAAAAGACCAATCAACCGTATCGGGCGGGCTGATGAACTTGCGAAGAACGCTGGACGAGGACGACGAAGTAATGGGGGGCATGGCCTGCGGGTTGGCAAGTGCATCGACAACAGCATTCGCATCGACGAGCGCGGCATAGCCGATATCGCCGGGCGTCGGGTAGAACTCGCCGCCACCGACAAACATATTGCCAGACGTATCGAAGCCGATCGGGTAGGCCGAGAGCAGATCGGCAACCGGCACGCCTTGCGTGGCGAAGTTGAGCGGCGTGTTCGTCGCCAGGGCGGATTGCCAATCGGCAGCGGCAAACGACTTAATGAGCCCGACGTTGCTGCCGTAGCCATTGCCCACATATAGATTTCCGGCCGCGTCAATGGACACACCGCCCGCAGCGCCAACGATGTTCGTGACGACGGGCGTGACAGTAGACGTCGTGGTGTTAAGGATTTCGACCTTGGCGCTACCGAACCCACTCGATATGGCCAGGCGATTGTTATCTAGCCATTTCGCGCCGAAGTCGGCGGCCGCATAGCTGGTCGAACTGGCAGGATTGTTGGTGTCGAAAACGACTACCGAACCACCACCATTCGAGCCAGCCGCCGCGCGTGTTCCATCGGGAGAAATTGCCAGAAACGAAGGACCGCCGAATGGCGAAAATCCCGAAATGCTACCGAGCACAGCGAACGAGGCGCTCTTGGGAGCGGTTTCGATGGAAACGGTTGTGTTGTTCAAGAGCAGAAGCCGGCCGTCTGGCAAAGCATCGAGCAAGACGCTGGAAAAATCGACCGTGGGCGCCGGCAGCGTAAAGGAGCGCTGATATTGATAATCATCAATGCCAACAGCTTGCGACTCCGTATGAATACCCAATAGAACCACCGCTACGATGACGCCCAACCTTACATTTCTTCGCGAACGACGAAAACAAAACATTGCCAAACCTCCCATAGTTAGAATTACGATCGTGGCTGGTTCGGGCACTTGAGCGGGGGTCGGAATTGCCGGCTCGCCAAAGTCGCCCGTACTGAAATCCGCATAGCTCCAGCCGTCCCACGAACCGTCGGTAAGTTGCCGGCTCGAAAACCCGAGGCCGGAATAGCCCCAAGCCGGAGCAGTGGGATCGGAAATCCAGTAGCTCCAGTACCCGGTAAACCAGCCTTCGCGATAAAGATCATCGCTGTCGGTGGCGTAACCGATCTCGTTTCCTTCGTAGCCGGAAACGAACGATCCGCCATCGCCATCGGCATCGTAGCCGATGCCGAAAACAGAATTGCCCAGGCCGCTGCCGAACGCGCTGGAGCGCAGATAGAGCTTCGCGTCGCTGCCGGCGAACGCATCCAGAAAGGGTCCGCCGTCGCGCTGGCGCAGCACGGTCGTTCCGGCAATCGCGCGGAACATATCCTCGCCCGTGGCCGTGCCGTCCCATTTGTAACCCCAAGCGTAACTGGCGTCGCCGCCGGGTGTATGGAAATCGACCACCAGGGCAGCCTGTTTGTCACCTGTCCCTACCCAATAATCGATGTTGCTAAAGTCGAACGAAGTGTAAGGCGCGGCGTTTGCGACGGAACAGAGCGCGCTAATCGCGCACAGGGTAACGATACTTCTGAAGCTGATACTCACTGGCTCTCAATCCTCTCCAGCAACCGTGATTGCTGCCTGGGCCCATTCGCGAGGCCACGGGATGAAATGCCCACGCAACACGTTCGTTCACGGTGAACGGGGGAAGGGCAAGAGCCAGCGAGCCATCACCGTTGCGAGAAATGAAATCGCTTCGTGATGCGCAAGGCCAGATCCGGCCCGTCCCTATCGCGAGGACGGCAATCGGGGCCCGCCGCACATGCGGCGAGCTGTTGCTCGAAGGGCCGGTCTTCTGGCTTAGAACTTTCGGCCGATCACCTTCCCATCCGAGTATGTGGCCCGGACAGTGGCATTCGATCGGTCGATGGTTGCGTTCATTACAGCGGCGCGTCCGCGTCGGAATCTCACCGACTTCCCTACATGGCGCCGGCACAACGGCCGGGCATCACGGGCAAACTGCCGCCCAAGAGCGATTGCTATGGTAACGGGTGCAGTGGGCGGGGACAAGCGGGTCGATTCCTCGGCATTTATCGCGGGAAATCAGAAGACAGTCTCACGCAGAGGCGCGGAGGGCGCGGAGGGCGCGGAGGGCGCGGAGGAAAAGTAGTTTTTTGGAACCGCTGATCTACGCTAATCGTCGCTAATGAAAGATTCGAATTCGTGATGATTAGCAGAGATTAGCGCTCTGAAATTTTCTCTCCCTCCGCGCCCCTGCGCCTCTGCGTGAGCTTCTCGAAGAACAACCGCAAACGTACGAATAGTATTAGTAGCCACGAAAAACACGAAAAGTCACGAAAGGCTTTTTGTGTATTTTTGTGTTTCTTGTGGCTATTGCATCCAAAGTTTGCAGGTCAGGCTGTGCCTGACCTACGAACCTGTAACACAACGACGAGCGGAGAGGCTTATCCCCGCCCGGGCAACCCCGACGGCTCGCTGTTCTCTGGTTATGTTACAGCTTTTAGGCGATGCCCAGAGGGAGCGTTGACTCAGAATCTGTGCTTGAAGCGCTTTGCGTTGGCATGTAACACGATAGCCAAAGGACCAGGACGACCACTTGGATGACGAAGAATGCCCAGACATTGATCTCGCCAGCCAGCGCAAGCTGCGTCCAATTGGCAATCGCTGCGATGCCGATCGCGAGTAGGGTGCAGACAGCGAGTCGCAACGGCAGCGCCCCGCGGGCTTGCAAGAGCCCCAGAGTTCCGCAAAACAGCACCAGGTTGGCAAAGCAAAAAGTGGCTAGATTGAGCCATTCGCCGTCCCATCGACCGGCCGCCCGAAACAGGGAGAGAAACACTCCCACACAAGTCATCAGAACGAGAAGCTGGAGCGTCGAAAATTGCCTTCGCTCTTTGGAAAAAGTTGTGCCCAAGACGATCCAGCGCCGGGGAATGGCCAACCACAAGAGCACCAGTAGCAGACCCACATGGAACAGAAGCAGGCAACTAATCGTGGCGAATCCTTCCATATCAAACTTACCGGAGTCGATGGTAGCCGCCCAGGTAAAAATAACGCTGATAAATAGGCTGAGACTGACCGGCGCCAGCCAGCGCGTTTTTGCGAGCTCGCGCTTTTGCATGGCCCACACACATGCAAGACTCAACTGCCCATAGGCCAGACTGAGAAAAAGCGTTAACGTCTCCTGCTGGCCCTGAGCATTTCGAAAGAGCCCAAACACAGCAAGAAGATTAAGCGCCAGCGTCGCCGCCAACAGCAGCCAGAAGATGATGGGGGAGCGACGTGGCATAACAATAGCGGCGTTGCGTGGGGTTCGGGTAGGCGTCAGAATAATCGGTTCATGACGTAAGGGGGAGTTCAGTTGCGTTCACCACGTTCCGCGACCGACAGTCGCGGCTTTATAGGAAGTTTCCGTGCCTAGCGCGACACTCATCGAAAAATGTTGCTTGATCGCCAATCCGGCGGCGGGCAACCCGACGCACTACCTGGTCGAGCAGGCCTTCACGCAGGCAGGCCTCGACTGGCGGTTCATGACGTTCGAGGTCGAGCCGGCCAAACTGGGCGACGCCATCCGCGGGATTCGCGCGCTCGGTTTTCGAGGCGTGAAAGTCGATGAGCCGTTTCAAGTGCCCGTCGTCGAGTTGCTCGACAGCGTTAGCGACATTGCCCGGCGCTGTGGATCGGTTAACTGCATTACAACGCAAGACGACAAGTTAATCGGTGACAACACCGAAAGGACGGCCTTCGTCGAACTGCTGCAACAGCACACCACTCCCACCGGGCGAACGGCCGTCATCCTCGGCGCGGGACGGATGGCACGGGTCCTTGCGATCGCGCTCATCGACGCCGGCGTCACCACGATCACCGTGGCCAGTCGCAAGGAAGCCGCGGGGCAAGAACTGGCCGCGCTCATCGGTCAGCAAAACGGCGTAACCGGCACGTTCACCCCGCTCGGCGGCGATCCGCTCGCAATCGATGCCGACACAGCCGTCGTCATAAACGCCACGTCGCTCGGCAGCACCAAGCCGGAAGCCAAGCTGCCACTCAACATCGAGACGCTCGGCCCGAAGGTCGTGGTCGCCGATGTGACCTACAACACGTCGCGCACCTGGCTCACACAGCAAGCGGCCGAGCGCGGCTGCCCGATCATCGACGGGCTATCGCTGTATGTAACCCAAACAGCGTTGGCGTTTCAATCGTGGACTGGTGCGAAGCCCGATGCTGCCGCGATGCGCGAAGCGGCGGAAGAGTTCCTAGGAATTTAAATAGGGGCATCTAACAGACTGAACGAAACCGCCAAGAACATAAAGGACGCCAAGCAATTCACTACTAATTCCTGCCTTCCTTGGCGTACTTGGCGACCTGGCGGTTCAATTTGTTAGAAGCCTTAAGAAGATTTACCACGGCAACACGGAGATCACAGAGAAGAAAGATGGAGCAGGAAACACTAATCAACGCTAATCTTCACTAATCGATAGGATGGAAGCTTCTTTCCTCAATCGATTAGTGTTTATTAGTGGAGATTAGCGTTCCCTACTTGCTTTTCTTCTCCGTGCCCTCCGTGTCTCTGTGGTTATTCTTTCTTCCTTTTAAGCAAGCCAATGTCGCGTGGGTTATTCATCACCGGTACCGGCACTGGCGTCGGGAAGACCTACGTCGCGGCGTTGATCGCGCGGTCTTTACACGATGCTGGCAAACGCGTTGGCGTTTACAAACCGGTGGCCAGTGGTTGTGAGATTCAAAACGGCGAGCTTGTTTCGCCAGATGCCGTGGCGTTATGGGAAGCGGCCGGTCGACCAGGGACGCTCGCGCAGGTTTGTCCGCAACGGTTCGCAGCCCCACTCGCGCCTCACCTGGCAGCGCGGGCGGAAGGAAAACGTGTCGACTCGAAGCTCTTGCGCGAGGGAATCAAATTCTGGCTCAGCTCCTGTGACATTGTCGTCGTCGAAGGCGCGGGAGGGCTCATGTCGCCGATCGATGACGAGGAATACAACGCCGACCTTGCCGCCGAGTTTGGCTTTCCGCTGGTCGTCGTTGCGGCTAATGTGCTGGGCACGATCAACGCGACGCTGCAAACGCTGATTGCGGCGGGGAGCGGGAAACGGGTGATGAGGAGTGAGGGGCGAGGAGCGAGGGACGAGAAAAATCGTGCGCTCGCGGTGGCGGGCGTTGTGCTAAACTCGCCCATTTCAGCGACCGACGACCCCAGCGTGGAAAGCAACGCCGAGGAGCTCGCACGGCGATGCATGTCGCCGCTACTCGCAACCGTTCAGTTCGATGGAGGCCTGGACCGAGCGGTCGATTGGTGGCAGTTGGCCGCAAGCACGAATGATCGCACGCCAGATAAATAGCCGACCCATTTTGGGTCGGAGGATTAAATAGCCGACCCGTCCTGGGTCGGAGGATTGTCTGCGGACGCCGACTACTCGTCATCACGACTGGTGTTGTTCACATAACACTGTTTCAAAGCGTAGCTCGACCGACCCAACATGGGTCGGCTATCCAGCACGGCGGCGAATCAAACCGTGGCGACAGCCTCGGCGTACGCCGGCCGCTTCTCGGCCATCGAGGTATCGATCGACAGGTTCATCGTGGTGACCCAGCGACCGTCGCCGCCGGCGCGAATGTACCAATGCGGATGGACCACGACCGATTGATGCACCAGTTCGAAGCCCCCTTCCGATTGGCTGACGGTCTCGATCGGGAACGTCCAGACATGCATTGGCTGCTCGGACTGCAATTCGACATCGATGCCCAGCCATTCGTCGGTCAGGCTGATCGATTCGATATCCTTGAGATCGAGCCGCGAGCCGA
>CAZGMU010000184.1:3344-9221 GCA_964526975.1 uncultured Planctomycetaceae bacterium | reverse complement strand
ACTCTTCGATCGCTTTTTGCTGTTCGTGATTAAGGAACGAAGTCGCCGCTTGTAGCGCTGGCGTCTTGTGCGTTCCACTCTTGCCGACGATCGCAGCCCAGATAATGGCCGGCTCCGTCCAGGTCCGCTTAAGTTGAATCGCTCGCTTGTTGCCGATCGCACGGGCCAAGCAGCCTAATAGCGGCAAGGCGACGAATGAAGCATCACACCCGATCGCATGGCTCGCGGCACGAACGTACTCGCCGACGTCGGCGGGGAGCGCGTCGATCGGGAACGGCTTGTAGGATTCGATCTCTCTCGCCGCCGCCTTCGGTGCCGTCGCAGCTTCCGCCGCCGCAACAACAGCATCACCAAGCCATGCTAAATCGAAGTGCTCTTCGGGCGCTGCGCCGTCGGCTTTCTCGTATGCGGCTTCAACGAAAAGACGACGATAGTAGGCGTTGTATGGATCGAATGTGTCGTAATAAATCGGCGCGCCATCCAGATCGGCGCGAACTCGATACCTGCCGGCACGCTCCGGCTTTTCGCAGTGGATCGTAATCCTCTGCTCAAAAGTAGAGTCAGGCATTCGACCATGAACAGGATCCCAGTACGTAGTAGTCATACCACTCGCCTCCCTGCTCTCCGCAGTGGCGAGGATGATGTTGTTCGCCGCGGCGAACTCAACACGCAGTTCCTTATGAGCCGACTAACTAGCTCGCGGTCCCGAGTGGACAGGTCGCTAAGGCGCACGGAATCGACACCGATAGCCGCCATGCCGAGCTGCTCGGCCAGCGTACCAGTATCGCGCTGCAGCCGATCGTCGATGGTACAGTCGGAACCGTATCCGCGCCGGGCGGCTTCGCGCTCGATCCGTCGCACGGTCCTGAGAAATCGTATATAATCCACCTAGTTCGTCCTTTCGTATCTGGCCGTTCCCGTTCCAGCGGGGCGGCCATTTTTTTTGGCCGCACAACGACACAAAAAAAAAGCTAGACGCCCAGCTCCGTTGCGCGCCGCTCAGCGCGATCGATCGCGCGTTCACGCTGGCGGGGAGTCTCGGTGCGGACGCGCTCGCCGCTGCACAGCGCGACCCATCGACGATAGGCCTCCTCGCTGGTATATCGCCGCTGGCCGATGCTGACGCACTCCAGGCGGTGGCCATGGACGCCTCGCAGCGCCCAGCGCCAAACGGTGGATAGGTGTACCCCTTCGCGGCGGGCGAGCGTAGAAAAACTGATGCGGGCCTCGTCGAGGAGGCGGGTAGATGTGGTGCTCATGCACGCCACGATAGGCGGTGCAGCGGCCAGCACTTTTCAACGCTTAGCGTTGAAAAATAAAAGTTTGTCAACGCTAAGCGTTGAAAAGCCGCCGCTTCACGGTAGACACGGAAAGCCCAATCTTTGGAGCAATCCGCTTGGCGGCTGCATCTTCGTTGTCGCGAATGTTTTTCGGTAGGTCCTTCAATAAATCGCGCGCCTGTTTGTCGATCTCTTTTGTCCACTTGCGCGTGGCTTTGCCTCCGCGCACTCGCAAGGCAGCTTTTACGTTTTGGTTAATTGTGGCGTCAAGAAAACGCCCTGCTGCCAAAATAGACCACGCCGCGAAACACCTATCTTGAAAGTCCGGGCTTTCACGCTGGCAATCCAATAAAAACTGAATTGCCACCACGCCGGCAGACGCGGCCTCCGCCCAATATGGAGCATCGGCACTTAAACCAAATGTCTTCGTCGTCGTCTCGCCGTCTACACAAGCGTCTATTTCCCCGTCGTCTGCTTCAACAAGGTGGCCGGCCACATATAGTTGGCTCACCACGTAATCGCGCTGCGCTCGCAGAAAAGAATCCCACTCGTCCATCGTTCATCATCCTTTCGCCGGGCCGACCGACCAGCGCCGTGGCGATGATGTTTCCACGGCGCTGGGCAGTCGTGTGCGGTAGCTACTCCGCGAACCCGAACAATAAGTAATTCTATCCAATCTGCCGTGCAACTGAAGCAGCAAGCGCGTTGTCACGTTCGGCGTAAACCTGCGTCACGTCCGCCTTGCTGTGACCTAGAGTAACCTGGGCAGCTTCCAGTCCGAACTTTCGACGGATTTCAGTTGCTGCGGAATGGCGCAACTGATTCGGTGCCCAATGATGCTCCGCTTGCCATCGGCGCAGCTCGGCAAGTTGCGTTTTCGATAACTGCGATTCTTTCAAGGCGGACAATTCCGGGTGCGGAAAAGCCAGGTCACAACCTCGATAGATGGCTCGGCGGTAGGCGTTGACGCAATAGCCGTCGCCAGCCTTACGCTTGGGTTTGGATTTGCGATTGGTGCCCGGCTTATTGCCGCACGAGAGCGGTGTTTTTCGCGCCGCGTGCCGAGCGGCTAAGCGCTTCGCTTCCGAGTCGCACGGTCGGAAACAATAGTCGGTGGCATCACGCACGAGGTAGCGCAGCATGATCGCCTGCGCTTGTGGGCCGATGTGAATTAAGCGATCTTTGCCATGATGCTGAGTCTTGTGAGATTCTGGCCGAAAACTCCACACATCTTCCGACCGGTCAACGTCCATTGGTCGAATCGCACACACTTCAGCCGGCCGCATACCGGTCAGGCGCTGGAGTCGCACCATATCGGCCACCACCTCGGGCAGATGGGGCAGGGTAGCTTCCACAACTTGATCCTCTACCGGCCGCACGGGGGCAGTCTCGTGGGCTTCGGTGCGCCCCCGCTTCAATCCTTCGACCATCGACAGAGATTGTGGAATTGAAGCCGGTATCAATTCAGCACCGGCACCCCACTTGAACATGCGTTTAATGCGGCCCACGCGCTGGTTGACCAGCTTGCGGGCTAGCCCATCGTTTACCATCGCCTGACGAACAACCTTCAGAGCGGTTGGGCCAAATTCATCGCATGGTTGACGGCCGTAGAGTTCTTTTACCGGCTTCAGGCTAAGCCGGATTGATTCAACCTCAGAAGTCGGGCGACCATCTTTGCGGTAGTACCCGCGAACGAAGTGCATGTAGCTGACGATCAGCTCCACAACGCTGAGGCTCCCACTACCTCGGGCCGGTTGAATCTGGCGGCCTTGTTGCAACCACTCACCTATGATGCGGTCGTATTCAGCCTTGCTGACCTTGGTTCCGTGGGGGCCCAGATAGAAGTCGCGCCCATTCAGCGTGACGATGGCCTGACCTGTTGCCCGATGCTTGCGGTACGACGGAACCGCTTTCGAGAGACGTGGCATAGTGCGGATTCTCCATTGTTGGGGCCAAAACGGTAATTACCGTTTTGCGCCTCTGGAAAACGCCGCACTGCCGAACATCGACAGGTAACTTAAATGCTTGTTTCGGCTAGACTTATGTTAAGTGGACAGGGGCGGGATCGAACCGCCGACACCAGGATTTTCAGTCCTGTGCTCTACCAACTGAGCTACCTGTCCAGGTTTTCCAAAAACGAGTTGATTGTAGAGATCTACTCGTGTCCGTCACAGTCCCGTTACTTATCAATTCCCACAGATACTTCGGTTATCTCCGTGGTAAACCACTATCTATTTTGGCGTCAGTTACCCGTTAGGCCACAATGCCAAAGCGAGGCTGTCTGCGTCGAAGCAGGTTCAAGGAGCAGCAACCATGAGCCCAAGTTTAATCAACAGTGGCGTCGCAAACTAGCCCCACCCGGCCAATCACGCCTTATCCAGCCTGTCCGCTAAATATTCAAATACCCAAATTCTTTGGCAAACTCTCAAATCAAATCATTGGCAAAATGCCCCAAGGATTACGCACAAACCCAAAAGGCTGAGCTGGAAAAACAGACAAAGGCTGAACCCCGGCAATAGCCCCCCAGATGAAAGGTTGACTTGTTATACTGGATCATCTTGTGCATGACCTCGCGCAGCCATTTTATTCAGGTCTATGGAATCTCATATCTTTCAATCGCATGAGATGATGGAGTTGCGCCGGGAACTAGACGCGTGCTGCACGGCATTTGAAAACACGTGGAAAGAGGGCCGTTCTCCGGCAATGGAGCAATTCGTGGCCATGGTTCGGCCATCGGGCCGCGCGCAAGCTATTCGAGAGTTGCTGCATCTAGAGCTTCATTACCGCCGTGGGAGTGATGGCGCTCCACTGACAGAGCGTCAAATTTGTGCGTTGCATCCGGAGCTGATGCCGGAAATTTCCGAGCAGGCGGAGCTACTCCACGGCGAACGATCGGGCGACTCCGACGACAAGGCCCTTACTCAGGCACTACAGCCGTCGGCCACAGAGCATGACCAAACCATCGAGCATAAGTCAAACAAGCCAAGTAGGTCGAGCAAGTCTCAAGGAAGCGGTTCGCGGGGTTTGCATATCCGTTGCCCACACTGCAGCAACCCGGTCGAGTTGCTGACCGATACCGCGTTCGAGAGCATTACCTGTGTGTCGTGCGGCAGTGCATTTAGTCTGGTCGACGAACGCGAGGAAACGAAAGAAGCGCCGACGCTAAAATCAATCGGCCGGTTCGATTTAGTTTCGCGGCTGGGAATGGGAGGATTCGGCACGGTTTGGAAGGCCCGCGATCGAGAGCTCGATCGAACGGTGGCCATCAAGATTCCCAGAAAAGGCCAGTTAGCACGCGAAGAGGTCGAGCAATTCTTTCGCGAAGCGCGATCCGCCGCCCAGCTTCGGCACCCCAACATCGTTCCGGTTCACGAGGTCGGCAAAGATGGCGACACGATTTTCATCGTAAGCGATTTAATTCGCGGCGTCGCGATGTCAGACTGGTTGACGGGCGCAACGCCCAATACACATCAATTAATGGCCACCGTAGCCGACGCGCTCAATCATGCTCACCAAAAGGGTGTGATTCATCGCGACTTGAAACCCTCCAACATCCTCTTGGATGATGATGGCCAGCCACACATCATGGATTTTGGTCTGGCCAAGCGGGAAGTTGGCGAAATTACGATGACGGTCGATGGCAACGTCCTCGGAACGCCGGCCTATATGTCGCCCGAGCAGGCCGCCGGCGAAGCCCATTGGACAGACCGCAGGACCGACATCTATTCACTGGGCGTGGTGCTCTTTCGAATGCTGACAGGCGAACTGCCTTTTCGCGGCAATGCCCAGATGCAGATTCATCAGCGGCTCACGGAAGATCCGCCCGATCCGCGGACATTGAACAAGCACTTGCCGCGTGACATTTGCACGATCTGCCTCAAATGCCTGGAGCGTGATCCGAATCGGCGTTTCAACAATGCAAAGGAGTTGGCAGATGAGCTCCGACGTTACTTGCGACGCGAGCCGATCCAGTCGCGTCCCATCTCCCACCTCGAACGCACGTTGCGGTGGTGTAAAAGAAATCCCGCGCTCGCCACGGCGATCTTGGTCACCTCGATTCTAGCAATAGCCGGGCCAGCCGCCGCCGTGGTGTTTCATCGTCAAGAGGTGCAACTTCGGAATCGAATAGCGGAAAATGATAATCTAATCAATCGTCTTCAGCGTGATAGCCAAAGCGCGGCAAGCAAAATCGGCGACTTGCAAAGCCAGCTAGATGTGTGGGAAGGACGGGCGAACCCGTGGGACTTCTGGCCGCCGAAAAAAGACAACGCGCCTCGCCAGAACCTGGCGGCAAGTGTGCTTGAGCACTCGACAGCGACACTTGCCAAGCCCTTGGCAGAGGGAAAATACGACCCGGTGAAGACCGCACGCGGCTATTTGGGATTAGCCGTCTTGTCCGATATGACTGATAAGCGATCTGAAGCAAAGCTCTACTACCAGCGCGCACGAGGCTTGCTGGAGTCGCTTCGCAAGGAAAAGCCAGGGGAACTCCAATACGCGCGTGGCGTTGCGAAATGCGATATGCATCTCGCACAGCTTGAACGCGACAGCGATGCCGAAGCGTCAGAAAAATATTTGAAGAATGCACGAGCGATTT